>JBIIDW010000474.1:0-2856 GCA_044238215.1 Steroidobacteraceae bacterium | reverse complement strand
TCACTTGGGCGGGACGTAGGCGATCAGGTCGAGCAGCGTATCGGCGCCCGGGACGACCAGCGGGCCGCCGAGGCGGATGGTGGTCGAGGCCGGCTTGTCGTTCGGGAACCAGGACGCCCACTCGGCAATCGACTCCGCGAACCACTGGAAGTCGCTGTGGAAGCAGACGCGACGCGTGATGTTCTCGACCGAGGTGCCGGCGGCGCCGCAGATCGCCGAGACGTTCTTCATGATGTAGCGCATCTGCGCCTGCGCGGGCTGGTTGTACCAGGGGAACTCGGGATTGCGCACCGAGCCCGGGGCCAGCGCGCCCGCCGAGTCGAAGGCCATCTGCGTGCTGAAGAACAGGAAGTCGCCGGCGTGGATGGCCTGCGGCTCGTGGCCGAGCGGTTTCGGCGCGTCGGCCGTCTCGATCGTGCGCCTGGTGGTCTTGGCGCCGTTGGCGAGCAGCGTGAGGGCGACCTCGACGCGGCTGCCGCGGGCACCCATGCCCATGTACGGGATCACGACGCGGGCGGGCGGATTCTTCGGGAACCAGCGCTTCCAGGCGCGATCCATGGCCGCGAAGTCGCGCGGGTGGCCGATGTAGACGTCGGCCTTGACCGCGTTCTCGAGCGAGCTGCCGCCCGCCGCGGCGATCTTCGAAAGCTTTTCGAGGACGTAGTCGGTCTGTCTCTCGACCGAAGACCCCCACCAGAAGTTGGGGTCGGTCCAGGCCTGCTTGGCGATCCGCGAGGGCTCGCCAAGGTGGCTGGGCCGCAGCTCGCCGCCCTCGGTCCAGTCGATCGGGCTCTCCGCCGACAGGAAGATCCAGTCGCCGCGGCGGATGCCGGGCACGTGCTCGCCCTGGGGCACCGGCACGCCCGCGGGCGCGCCGATCTCGACGTTCTGCCCCCCGTCGTCGATGCAGATCATGTCGACTTCGACCTTGGTGCCGCGACAGAGGAGTTCGCGCACGCCGAGTGAGGACGAGGGCACCACGCGGTTGCCGAAGAACTCCCGGCGCGCGCGCAGGTAGTTCTCCATATCGACGCCGGTCCAGTGGTCGCCGCGCTCGAAGTCCTCGGGCGTGGGGCGGTCGGAGACCATCCACTGCCAGATGCGCACCATGTCCTTGTTCGGATCGACGTTCGACGCCTTCATGGTGTTGAACAGGTTGCGCAGGACGTAGCGGCCCTGCAGCTCCAGTTCCTCGGCCAGGAACGGGTTGGCGGCCATCGCCGCCTTCACCTCGGGGGCCAGGCCGGTCTTGAAGTCGCTGGCGATGGTGCCCGCGATGAACACCCAGCCGCCCGCCCGGATCGCCGGGCTGTAGGGCATCAGCGGCTTCGGAACACCGGCGCCCAGACCCGGCCAGATGGCCTCGTACCCGTTCGAAACGCTCTTTCCGTCAGACATGGTCTCGCCCCCCGCGGCGCAATGCCGACCTGCAGTTTCCAATCGATGTTAATCGTCGTGGATCGACGGAAGAATCCCGTTTATCCTGATCCGCGTCATCAAGTTTCCTGATGGGTGTGGCGTGAAGCTGCAGCAGGTCCAGAGCTTCGTCGTCGTCTACCAGGAGCGCTCGTTCACTGCGGCGGCCGAGCGCATCCATGCCACGCAGTCCGGGCTGTCGATGCAGATCCGCGAACTGGAGGAATCGCTCGGCCTGCAGCTGTTCGAGCGCTCCACGCGTGGCGTCGAGCCCACCACTGCCGGGGAGAGGTTCTACGCCCGCGCGCTGCGCATGCTGCGCGAGGTCGACGAGGCGCGAGTCGAGATGCGCAGCCTGCGCGGCGAGCAGACCGGCACCGTGACCGTCGGCCTGATGCCGACCTTCTCGCGCGCGGCGCTGTCGCCGGCCCTGCGCGACTTCACGGCCAGCCACCCCTATGTCCGCCTGCGCGTGGTCGAGGCCTACAGCGCGGTGCTGTCGGAGAGCGTGGCGCGCGGCGAGATCGACTTCGCGATCGTGCCGCCGACGGCCGGCGACGCGCGCCTGCGCTCGACGCACGTGTCGCGGGATCGCGAGCTGTTCATGACGGCCGCCGGTGCCGGGCGCCGGCACCTGGATCCGGTGGCGCTGCGGGAGGCCGGGCCACTGCGGCTGATCCTGCCGAGCCGTGGCAACGCGCGGCGCGCCCGGCTGGAGGAGTATCTCGACAGTGTGCACGCGCGCGTCGAGGCGGTGCTGGAGATGGACGCCATGATGGCCACGCTGGAGCTGATCGCGACCAGCGACTGGGTCTCCGTGCTGCCGGCCACTCTCTGCTATCCCGACATCGACGGCGGGCCGCGCAGCATCCATCCGCTCGCCGATCCGCCGCTGTACGTCGACTACGTGCTGATCACGGGCGCCGCCCGGACGCTGGGCTCCGCGGCCCAGGCCTTCGCGGAGGTGCTGGGCCGCCACATCCGCCGCATCGGCGCGGAGTGGGAGACGCGGCTGCTCGCCAGCCATCAGGGAATCTGATCGCCCTCATCTGCGATCATCGTTTCTGCCCCCTGCGCGCCGGCCCTTAGGATTGCGGAGCCCATTGCGCAAGAGGGATTCCGGAGGGGCCATGCAACTCGGTTACTTCACGATGCCGATCCACCCGCTCGGCAAGGACTGGAGGCAGTGCCTGCGCGAGGACCGCGAGGCCTTCATCCTCGCCGACGAACTCGGCTTCACCGAGGGGTACTGCGGCGAGCACGCCACCGACGCCGCCGAGAACATCACCTCCTGCGCGCTGTTCATCGCCACGCTGGCGGGCGCCACGAAGTCGATCCGGCTCGGCACCGGCACCGTCAACATGCCCAACACCCACCCGGCGGCGGTGGCCTCGCAGATCGCGATGCTCGATCACATGCTCGACGGGCGCTTCAACTTCG
>JBIIDW010000473.1:0-2858 GCA_044238215.1 Steroidobacteraceae bacterium | reverse complement strand
CCCGGAAGAGTTCGCGCGCTACTCGCCGCACACCAATGCCGGGAACTTCGCGACGCCGACGCTGGTGATCCATGGGCAGAACGACCTGCGCGTGCCGGTCAACCACGGCGTGGAGCTCTTCAACACCCTGCAGAAACGCGGCGTGCCGTCGAAGATGGTCTACTTCCCGGACGAGAACCACTGGATCCTGAAACCGCAGAACTCGCTGTTCTGGTACCGCACCGTGCAGGAGTGGATCGCGCAGTACGCGCCGCCTGGCGCGCGCTGAGCCGCGCCGCGCGCGGCGTCAGGGGATCTTCCAGGCGCCCGAGCCCGAGTCGCAGACGATGAGCGGCTCGGGCTTCAGCCCCCCGCGCGGCTGCGGGCGGCCCGCAGCGGACGGGCCCGACAGCACGACCAGCACGCGACAGCGTGTGCCGCTGCCCGCCGCGGCGGGTCGATCCTCCTTGATCGTGGCGAGATAGGCGAGGCCGGTCGCCGGATTGTTCCACGCGACCTCGCGACCGACCGCGCCGAACTCGAGCACGCCACCGAGGCAGGCTCGGTCGCGGTCGTCCAGCCGGATTCCGAGCCGCGCGCCGCCGGTTGCGAGCAGCAGCACGCTGCCCTCGGGGGCGCCGATCCTGCCGACGCTGCGGTTACGGAGGTTTTCCTCGTGGCGCTGCACCAGCGTGCTGCGCGAGTCCGTCGTGCGCAGCACGAGGGCACCCGGGTCGCAGCGGCCGCCGCGCACGCCGTAGTCGGTGCTCCAGCGCTGCCCGGAGTACCCGGCGACGCCGCCGGCGCCCCCCTGCACGGGAGTCGCGAGCCCCTGCGACGCGGCCGGGCCGGCGACGCACGCGCCGGCCAGCAGCAGCGGAACGCATGTCGGGATGCGGATACGCACGCCCGCATGATACCGGGCCGGCGCCGGACCGGCACCGCCGCCGCCCCGGCGGCGTGGCAATGGTCGCCCCCTCCGCAGGCGCGGGCCGAACGCGGCGGGGTTGTGGCACCATCGCCGGGACGTACACGCCACGGCCTCGGGGGGCTCACGCATGCTGCGGATCATCGGCTACATCCTGCTGGCGCTCGTCGCGCTGGTCGCGTCCTACGTGTTCTGGCTGAGCGGCTCGTCGCACGTGCCGGTCAACGTGCTGAAGCCGGCCGCCTACACCGCGCCGGGCGGCCCGATCATCGTCTTCGGCGGCTCGCGCGCCACGGGGCTCGAGATCGTCAGGCTGCTGCGCGAGCGCGGCGAGGACGTCACCGTGGCGGTACGCGCCAGCTCGGACACCAGCGCCCTGCAGGCGCTGGGCGTCAGGACGGTCACCGCCGACGTGCTCAACGCCGCCGAGGTCAGCGCGGCGCTGGCCAGCGCGCCCTACAAGGCGGTGATCTCGACCATCGGCACCAGCCGCGGCGACCAGGCCAACCGGCCGGACTACGTCGGCAACCGCAACATCATCGACGCGGCGAAGGCCGTGGGCGCCCGGCGCTTCCTGTTCATCACGGTGATCGGCGCGGGCGAGTCCGCCGAGACCGCGCCGCTGCCCGCGCGGCGCGCGCTGGCCGAGGTGATCAAACTCAAGACCCAGGCCGAGGACCATCTGAAGGCCAGCGGCCTCGACTGGACCATCATCCGGCCGGGCGGGCTCAGCGACCGCGGCTCGACGGGCCAGGCGTTCCTCGCGGAGGACCCGCAGGCCTTCAGCTACATCTCGCGGATCGACCTGGCGAAGATCTCGGTCGATGCGCTCGGCGACCCGGCAACGATCGGCCGGACCTACTCGGCCTACGATCCAGCGCGCAAGACGCTCTGGAAGATGTTCAACGACTAGCCCCATGGCAGAGCGATCGTCGGTGGCTCGCCCGCGCCGCAGCGCGCTGTACGTGCCCGCCTCGAACGCGCGCGCGATCGACAAGGCGCGGCGGCTGCCCTGCGACGCGGTGATCCTCGACCTCGAGGACGCCGTGGCGCCGGAGTCGAAGCCCGCCGCGCGCGACGCCGCCGTGGCGGCGATCCGCGCCGGCGGCTTCGGGCGGCGCGAACTCGTGCTGCGGGTCAACGCGGTCGACACCGAGTGGGGCGTGGCCGACCTCGTGGCTGCGCTCGACAGCGGCGCCGACGCGGTGCTGGTGCCCAAGGTCCGCTCCGCGACCGACGTGCTGAACTACGACGCGGCGCTCGGCGACGCGCCCGACACGCTGCGTCTCTGGGCGATGGTCGAGACCGCGATCAGCGTATTCCGCCTCGAGGAGATCGCGGCGGCCGCCGCGCAGACGCGGCTCGAGTGCCTGGTGATCGGCAGCAACGATCTCGCGAAGGAAATGCGCATGACGCTCGACGTGCAGCGGGCGCCGCTCGCGGCGGTGCTCGGGCTGTCGGTGGCCGCAGCGCGCGCGCACGGGCTCGCCGTGCTGGACGGCGTCTACAACGCGTTCGACGACGACGCCGGCTTCGCCACGCAATGCCAGCAGGGAGCGGACTGGGGCTTCGACGGCAAGACGCTGATCCACCCGCGCCAGGTCGAGCCCTGCAACGCCGCCTTCAGTCCCTCGCCGGCCGAACTCGAACGCGCGCGACGCGTGGTCGAGGCCTTCGCCCTGCCCACGAACGCCGGGCGCGGCGCGCTCAGCGTCGACGGCACGATGGTCGAGAGGCTGCACCTCGCGCAGGCCGAGCGCCTGCTCGCGCTCGACGCGACGATACGGGGCAGCTGAAGCGCCCCCTCAGGGCAGCTCCCAGGCGACGCCGAACAGGGCGTAGCGCGGCAGCCAGTTGCGCTGCTCGGACTGCAGCCGCGGCGCGCCGGCCGGCGGCCGCGCGATCGACAGCGCGAGGCAGCAGGGGCTGCCGTGGTCGGTCAGGTTGTTCA
>JBIIDW010000026.1:0-10337 GCA_044238215.1 Steroidobacteraceae bacterium | reverse complement strand
GGTTCCACCCGAAACCATCGCGCGCGCCCGCGTCGTGACCCGGGAGCCCGCCGTGCTGTGCGGCACGGCATGGGCGACGGAAACCTTCCGGCAGCTCGATCCCCGCGTCGCGGTCCGCTGGTCGTTTGCCGACGGCGACGCCGTCGAAGCCGGCGCCACGCTCTGCCACATCGAAGGTCCGGCGCGTGCGCTCCTGACGGGCGAACGCACGGCACTGAACTTCCTGCAGCTGCTGTCGGGCACGGCGACGGCGGCGCGCCGCTACGCCGACGCGGTCGCCGGGACGCGTTGCCGCATCCTCGATACGCGCAAGACCGTGCCGGGCCTCCGGCTCGCGCAGAAGTACGCGACGCGCTGCGGGGGCGCGCACAACCACCGGCTCGGCCTACACGACATGGTGCTCGTGAAGGAAAACCACATCGCCGCCTGCGGTTCGATCGCGCTCGCGGTTGCCACGGCGAGGCGCGACCACCCCGGCGTGCCGGTCGAGGTCGAGGTCGAGACGCTCGCGGAGTTCGACCAGGCGCTGGCCGCCGGGCCGGACTACATCATGCTGGACGAACTCAGTCGCGCGGACATGCGCGAGGCGGTTGCGCGGCGGGACTCGGCGGGCGCCGCGACCCTGCTCGAAGCTTCCGGCGGAGTCTCACTGGAGACGGTGCGCGACATCGCCCTCACGGGCGTGGACTTCATCTCGGTGGGCGGGATCACCAAGCACGTCCGGGCGATCGACCTGTCGATGCGCGTGGAACTCGCGCTCACTCCGCCAGGGGCTTGAGTATCGGCACGGCCTGGCCGACGCCGTAGCCCTGCGCGTAGTCGACGCCGAGCCCCCTCAGGACCTCGATGATCTCGTCCGAGGCCGCGAATTCGGCGATCGTCAGCTTGCCGGTCAGGTGGCCGATCTCGTTGATCGAGCGCACCATCTCGCGGTCGATCGGGTCGCGGACGATCTCCCGCACGAAGCTGCCGTCGATCTTCAGGTAGTCGACCGGGAAGTGCTTGAGGTAGCCGAACGACGACAGTCCTGTACCGAAGTCGTCCAGCGAGAACTTGCAGCCGAGCTCCTTCAGCGCCTGGATGAAGCGGTTGGCCTGCGAGAAATTGGCGACCGCGGCGGTCTCGGTGATCTCGAAGCAGATCTTCGACGCGTCGATGCCGCTCCTCTGGAACTGCTCGATCACGAAAGGCAGGAACTTATCGTCGCCGAGGCTCTGGCCGGAGAGGTTGATCGCGCAGAGCGAGAGACGCTCCCGCTCGTCCGAGTCCGAGACGAGCCAGCGCAGCGTGTTCTCGATGACCCAGCGGTCGATCGCCGGGGTCAGCGCATAGCGTTCCGCGGCGGCAATGAAGTTGTCCGGCGTGACGAGGCGCCCGTTCTCGTCACGCATGCGCAGCAGCAGCTCGTAGTGCGTCCCGGTCTCCTCGCGCTGCAGCGGCTGGATCGGCATGCGGAAGAGCTCGAATCGCCCCTCCTCCAGCGCGGCGTTGATCCGCGCCGCCCACTGCATCTCGCGGCGCCGGCGCATCAGCTCGATGTCGTTCTCGGCGAAGCTGTGCACGCGGTTGCGGCCCGACTCCTTCGCCGCCTGGCAGGCGCTGTCGGCGGCCGACAGCACCGACGCCACGTCCTCGTTGTCGGCCGTGATCGGCACGACGCCGACGCTGGCGCCGAGGCGGAACACGCGGTCCTCCCAGGTGAAGCGGAAGTTGCGCACCGCCTCGCGCAGGGTCTCCGCCATGCGCAGCGCGTCGTCGAGGCCGCAGGCCTCGAGCAGGATCCCGAACTCGTCGCCGCCCAGGCGTGACAGCGTGTCGCGCCAGCGGACCTTGGCCTTGAGCAGCGCGCCGACCTGCCCGAGCAGCGCGTCGCCCGCAGCGTGCCCGCAGCTGTCGTTGATGATCTTGAACTGGTCGAGGTCGAGGTAGCAGAGCGCATACTGCGCCTCGCGCGCCTTGGCGCTGCGCAGCGCGCGCTCGACGCGGATCTCGAACTCGCGGCGATTGACCAGGCCCGTCAGGATGTCGTGGCTCGCCTGGTAGGACAGGCGCCGGTTGAGTTCGCGGCTCTCGCTCACGTCGTGGAAGACGAGCACGCCGCCCGACACCCGTCCCGCCCCGTCGCGGATCGGCGCCGCCGTGCTCTCGACGTACAGCTCGTTGCCGTCCTTGCGGATCATCAGCATCGGGCGCACCGACTTGATGGGCCGGACCCTCCTGACCGACTGCGTCAGCGGGTTCTCCAGCGGCTCGCAGGTCTCCTCGTGGAAGGTCCGGAAGATCTCGTCTACCGGGCGACCCATGGCGTCCTCGAGCCGCCAGCCCGTGAGCTGCTCGGCCACCGGATTGATGTAGTCCACCACCGAGTCCGCGTCGGTCGTGATGACGCCGTCGCCGATCGACTGCAGCGTGATCTGGGCGCTTTCCTTCTCGCGGAACAGCGCTTCCTCGTAGAGCGTCCGCTCGGTGATGTCGAACTCGACGCCGACCAGGCGCAGCAGCCGGCCCGTGGCGTCGAGCTTGGCGCGGGCGCGACTCTGCACCCAGCGCCACTCGCCATTGCGGTGACGCATCCGGTGGATGCTCTCGAACAGAGGCGTCTTGCCGGCGACGTGATCGCGGATCGCCAGCTGCACGCGCGACATGTCCTCCGGGTGAACGAGGCTGCGCCAGTCGGGGGAAAGGTCGTCGATCGCGCCCTCGTAGCCGAGCATGGAGCGCCAGCGCGGCGAGAAGTACATCTCGTTGCGCTCGACGTCGAAGTCCCAGACGCCGTCGTTGGCCGCGTCCTTGACCAGGGCATCGCGCTCCTCGAGCTTCTCGAGCCGGGCCTCGAGGCGCAGGCGACCGAAGCCCGCGCCGAGCGAGTTGCCCAGCAGCTTCAGCAGGAGCTGCAGGTTGACGTCCCAGCCCGGGCGGGGCAACGAGTTGCCCACCGCCAGCCAGCCGATGGGGACCCCCTGGAAACCGAAACTGACGAGCAGCAGCGAACCGATGCGAAGCTCCGCGAACCGACGGGCTTCCGCGAGCTGCTCACGACGTGGACTCGCCGAGTCCCGCAGGTCCGACATGCGCAGGTGGTCGAGCCGGCCGCGCAGCCACGCCCAGCCCTCCAGCGATTCGCCGCCCAGGGCCTCCGGGTCGCACTGGCTGAAGGCGCCGCGCGCGGCGACGACCCCCTCGATCGAGCCCGCGTCCTCGGCCAGCGTGACGATGAACGCCGTCTCGCAGCCCACCGCCTCGCGCAGCAGTTCGAGGTTCTCGCGGAGGCACGGCTCCGCGTGCTGCCGGCTCAGGTTCTGGAAATCGATCGCGATCTTGGTGCAGGTGACGTCCAGCCCCAGCGGACGTCGGGCACGCCCCGGCCAGGCCTGGGGGGACAGGATGTCCGAGGCCGTGAGGTCCGGGGCTGGATCGGTCTGTGCGGGCATGTCGGACGGTCTTGTCCGGTCGCTTCCGGACTCGACGATTCTGGCACACGAGTTAACAAAAACAAGCTAACTTCTTGTTAAACAATGCGATTAGCGTCTCACTCCGAAGGATCCGGATACTCGATCACGCGCGCGCCCGAACCCTGGCGAACGCATCCCGGGTCCGCCGGCGCGCCGACCAGCCACCAGCGTTCGCGGCTGCTGGTCCCGGCCAGCTGCCTCGGCGAGGCGCGGAAGCACGGGTCGAGGCGGCTGTCGGGCACCAGCAGCACGCGGCGGTCCGAGCCGCCGTCGAGCCAGCGCGCCGCGTCGAAGGCCTCCGCGGGACCCTCCTTCCACCGGGCGTGGCCAAAATTGACGGTCGGACGCTCCAGGTACAGCAGGAACTGCTCCTTGTACGCCAGCAGGCCGAGTTCCCGGTCCGCGGGCACCTGCGACTGCACGGCGCGGATGAAGTCGGCCCCGGAGCGCTGGCCGTTCAGCGCGGGCGCCCCGCCGATCCCCCAGGCGAGCGTGAGGCAGGCGAGCACGGCAGGCCAGGCGAGCACCGGGCGCCAGCGCATCGCGGCCAGCCAGGCAGCGCTGCCCGCCACGACGAACGCCCAGATCGGCAAGCGCGGCAGGGGTTCCGGGGCCTGCAGCAGGTCGCGCGCCGCGGCCAGCCCGACGAGGTCGCCGATCGCCAGCACCAGTGCCGGCAGCAGCAGCACCGCCGCCAGGGCGAGGCTCAGGCGCCCGGGGCCGCGACGGGCGTAGAGTTCCGCGAGATGCGGTGCCGCGGCAATCGCCAGCGCCGGCAGCGCCGGCAGCACGTAGACGCCGCGTTTGCCCGTGCTGAGGGAGAAGAACACCAGCACCGCGACGACCCAGAGCAGCGGCACCCACACCGCGGCGCGCCGCGCCTGCCAGTCGCGGTGCCAGCGGGGCACGAGCCAGAAGAGCAGCGCACTGAGCGGCAGCCACAGTGGCGGCACCACTTCGACGAGGAAGTAGTACCAGGGCCGGACGTGGTGCCAGGCCTGAGCGTAGCGCGTGACCGTCTGCTTGAAGAGGATTTCGTCCCGATAGGCCGCGAGGGCCGGATCGCCACGCCACTCGACGGCCACCAGCATCGGCAGCAGCCAGCAACCGACGGCCAGCAGGAAGGCGGCGGGCACGCACCACCAGCGCCATCCGCCGAGGCCCGGCGCCGGCAGCGCCAGGCCTGCCCAGCCGCGGCGCCCGAGCACCAGTGCGATCGGCAGCGCGAGCAGCGGCAGGAAACCGACCCCCTTGGTGATCACGCCCACACCCGCGGCGAAGGCCCCCAGCGCGCACAGGCGCCAGTCCGGGCCGAGCAGCACGTGGCGCAGCAGCGCCCACAGCGCCAGCGTCGACACGAACACCAGCGTGGCGTCGATCTGCGCGCCGCGCAGCGTCATGACGAACTGCACGCTGCAGGCGAGCGTGAGCGCCGCGGCGAGGCCGGCGGCCCGCCCGTGCAGGCGCCTCCCGAGGTCGTAGACCAGCAGCAGCGTGCCGAGCGCGGCCAGCATCGACGGCAGCAGGAAGGACGCGCGCACCGAGCCGATCAGCGCGAGCGCGAGCGACAGCAGCCAGAAGTGCACCGGGGGCTTGTCCTGGTAGAGGTCGCCGCCCGCGCGGGGAAACAGCCAGTCGCCGCTCGCGACCATGTCGCGCGCGACGGCGGCGAAGCGCGGCTCGTCCGCGGGCCAGGGATCACGCAGGCCGTAGCCCGCGGCGATCAGCAGCAGGAACGCGAGGAAGATCCAGCCGAGGTCGCGACGGATCCCGGGTGGCATCGCCTCAGGCCTCGAGACGGGCCCGGCCGGTGCGGATCAGCCAAAGGTTGCGCAGGTAGATGAATACACCCGTCGCCTGGCCGGCGATGAACACCGGGTCGCGCTTGTGGATCGCGTACGAAAGCAGGATCAGTCCGCCGCCGAGGCTGAAGTACCAGAACACGGTGGGCACGACGCTGCGCCGGGCACGCTCGCTGGCGAGCCACTGCACGATGAAGCGCGCCGAGAACAGGCCCTGGCCTATGAAACCGATGATGATCCACACCAGCGTGTCGTTGAACTGCATCGTGGGGCACTCCTATGGCGATTCGTGCACGGTCAGCCCGGCCTTGTGGCGGCGGTTGAGCCACATCACGCCGAGGATGTCGACGATGCCGACCCAGAGGCGGTCGAACAGGCCGTACTTCGACACGCCGCGCTGCCGGGGACGATGGCCCACGGGCACGGACACGACGCGGGCGCCGGCGCGCTGGAAGAGCGCCGGCAGGAAGCGATGCATGTGGTCGAAGCGGGGCAGCGACAGGAAAGTCGCGCGGTGCAGGACCTTGATGCCGCAACCGGTGTCTGGCGTGCCGTCGCCCAGCAGCCGCGAGCGGACGCCGTTGGCGACCCGCGACTGCAATCTGCGCAGCGCGGTGTCGCGTCGCGTGACGCGGTTGCCCATCACCAGCAGCGCGTCGCCGCGCCCAGCGATGAGGCGCGGAATGTCGGCCGGATCGTTCTGGCCGTCGCCGTCGAGGGTCGCGACCCACTCCGCGCGCGCGCGCTCGACCCCGCTCCACACCGCAGCGCTCTGCCCGGCCCGGAACGAGTGCCGAAGCAGCCGCGCCTGCGGCACCTCCGCGTCCCGCACCGCGAGCACGGCTTCGGGCGTGCCGTCGGTGCTGCCGTCGTCGACCACCAGCACCTCGAACGCCCGGCCAGCGAGGGCCGCGGCGACCTCGCGCAGCAGCGGACCGATATTCTCGGCCTCGTTGCAGGCGGGGATCACCACCGAGACTTCGGGGACCGGGATCGACTCCCCGGGTGCAATCATGGTGCTCGCTGCCGGCTGGGTGAAGGACGCGGGATTTTCCGCGATCGGGCGACGGCGAACAAGGACGGCGCGAACCGGGGCCGCAGCAGCCGCTCGCGCGGCCCAGTATGCTTGCGCCCTTGCCGAGGCTTCCGGAGACCGGAACGTGGACGTCGCCACCCTTGCGGAACTGCTCGAGCTGCGCAGCGGCTCCACGCGTTCGATCACCTACCTCGAGGGCGAGCACGAAGCGCGCACGGTCGGCTTCGGGGAACTGCACCAACGGGCATTGGGAATGCTGCGCCACCTGCAGCGGCGCGGCGCCCGGCGCGGCGACGCGGTCATCCTGTTCCTGCAGTCCAACGAGCACTTCATCGACGCCTTCTGGGCCGCCATCCTCGGCGGCATCGTCCCGGTGCCGGTGGCGGTCGGCAACACCGACGAGCACCGTCGCAAGCTGTTGCGCATCGCCGCGCAGCTCGGCGAGCCGTGGATTTTCGCCGACCGGAGGCCCCTCGAGCGCATCGGCACGTTCGCCGATACGGAGGGCGCGGGCCGCGCTTTCGAGCGACTCGCGGCGCGCGCGCTGTTCCCGGACGAGGCGGTGGACCGCTCCGAGCCCGGGCAGCCGGCGCGGGTCGCACCCGAGGACACCGCCTTCATTCAGTTCTCCTCCGGCTCGACCAGCGAACCGAAGGGTGTGGTACTCACCCACGCCAACCTGATCGCCAACACGCGCGGCGCGCAGCGCGCCGCGCGCCTGGGCCCGGACGACGTCTCGCTGTCGTGGATGCCCCTCACTCACGACATGGGCCTGATCGGCCTGCACATCTTCATGCTCGGCGCCGACATGCGGCTCCTGCAGATGCCGACCGACCTGTTCGTGCGCCGCCCGCTGCTGTGGACGGGGTTCGCCGCCGCCCACCGCGCCACGATCCTGTGCTCGCCGAACTTCGGGTACCGCCACTACCTGAAGGTGCTCGACGACCGTCCGGTGGAATCGCTCGACCTGTCCGCCGTGCGCATCATCTTCAACGGTGCGGAACCGATCAGCGCCGCGCTGTGTGCCGAGTTCCTCGACCGCCTCGCGCCCGCGCGGCTGCGTCGCGAAGCCATGTACCCCGTGTACGGCCTGGCCGAGGCGTCCGTCGCCGTCAGCTTCCCCGAGCCGGGCGCGCCGCTGCGCGTCGTCGAGATCGACCGTCACCGCCTGAACATCGGCGAACCGCTCGTCCGGCTCGACGCCGGCGCGCCGGGCGCGCTGGCGCTGGTCGCCGTCGGTCGCGCGATCCCGTACTGCGCGCTGCGCATCGCGGACGACGCGGACGCCGCGCTTCCCGACGGTTGCTACGGCCACATCCAGATCCGCGGCGACAACGTCACCGCCGGATACTTCGACAACGCCGCGGCAAACGCGGCGCTGAAGACCGCCGACGGCTGGACCCGCACGGGCGACCTCGGCGCGGTGCTGGACGGGGACCTGTTCGTGGCGGGCCGCGCGAAGGAGATCATCTTCGTCAACGGGCAGAACTATTACCCGCACGACCTCGAGAGCCTCGCGCTGGACCTGCCTGGCCTCGAGCTCGGCAAACTGGTGATCGCCGGTCTTCGTCCCGCGGACGCCGCCACCGACGCGCTGGTCGCCTTCGTTCTGCACCGGGGCGAGGTGGCGGATCTTGCGCCTCTCGCAGAGGCACTGACGCGCCGCATCGCCACGCAGGCCGGCCTGGAGCTCGCCGACGTCGTGCCGGTCAAGCGCATCCCGAAGACCACCAGCGGCAAGGTCCAGCGGCACCTGCTCGAGCAGGCCTACCTGGACGGCGAGTACGCCGCGGAGCTCGGGATCCTGCGCGCGCTGCGCGGCGCGGCGGCGCGACCGGGCGCGGAACCGCCGGATGGCGACGCCGCCGCCGGGCCCGCCGTGCCGACCGTCGAGGCGATCGAGGCTGAGCTGTGCGCGACCTGCAGCGCCGTGCTGGGCGGCCAGCCGGTCGCGCCGGGCGACAACCTGCTCGAGCTCGGCGCCGGATCGCTCAAGCTGGTCGAGATCCACGAGCGCATCGACGCGCTGTTTCCCGGCCAGGTCGACCTGATGGAACTCTACGATCTGCCATCGCCGGCGGCGCTCGCGCGCCACCTGGTCGCACGCCGCTCAGCCGGCCCGGCCTGAACCCACCACATCCGCGGGCCCGGATTCCGCACCGCCGGGGACCGCGCGCCGCAGCCTCCAGCGCTTGTGCGACCAGGGCCAGTCGGCGGGCGAGCGGCGGATCTGCTCCTCGACCACGGCGGCATAGCGCTCGGTGATCGCCCCGGCAGGCAACGGCTCGGCGGCGTCCCAGAGCAGGCGGAACGACACCCGATACCGGCCACGGGACACGCGCTCCATTCCGGCGAACACGACGGGATAGCGGGCGCGGCGCGCGATCTCCTCGGCACCGGTGAAGAACGCCGAATCGCGGTTGAGGAACCGCAGCCACTGCCGACGCTCGCTGGCCACCGGTTCCTGGTCGGCGACCATCGCGATCATGCGCACGACGCCGCGTCGCGCCATCATGTCCAGCAGCAGGCGGTCCGCGGGCACCAGCCTCGCGCCGAAGCGCGTGCGGATCGCACGCATCTCCCGCTCCGCCCACGGGTCGACCAGCGGCTTGTAGGCGGCGTCCAGCGGGTAGCCCAGCCGCTGCGACAGCGCGAGCAGCATCCACTCCCAGTTGCACTGGTGGGCCGCCATGACGATCACGGGCCGGCCGCGCTCCAGCACTCCGGCCAGCAGCCCGGGGTTCTCCAGCTCGACGCGCTCCTGCAGCGCCTCCGGCTCGATCGACACCGCCTTGACGATCTCGACCATGACGTCGGCGTAACCGGCGTAGTAACGGCGCGCGAGCGCGGCCAGCGCGCGCGCGTCGAGATCGGGGAACGCGATCGACAGGTTCTCGCGGACCACGGCCGGGCGGTAGGGCAGCACCCGCGCGGCCAGGAACTCCAGCAGGCGCGCCAGCGCATACAGCGCGCCGAGCGGCAGGGATGCCAGCGCCCTCGCCCACCACGCAGACCGGGCCGGCGCGATGGCCTGGCCCGGGTCGTCGACGACGCGGGCGGGTTCGCTCATGGCGACGATGGTACGCAACGGCCTGCCGACCCACAACGCGACGCGCGCGCAGACACCGGCCCGGCGCTTGCCTAGAATCGCCGACCCATGAGCACCCTGTACCTGATCCGTCACGGCCAGGCGTCATTCGGAACGCCCGATTACGACCGGCTTTCACCGACCGGGATGCAGCAGGTCGCGCACCTGCGGGACCACCTCGAGGCCTCGGTTGCGCTGCCCCAGCGGCTGTTCAGCGGGCGACTGCGGCGCCAGCGCGAAACGGCGCTGATCCTGGCGGGACAGGCGGCGGCCGACCTCGAGGCGCTCGCGGAGTTCGACGAATACGACGCCGACGCGCTGCTGCGACTGCATGCGGTGCGTTCGCCCGGCGGCAGCGCCGGGGCGACGGAGCACGGTACGGCCTCGGTCGACGCGCGCGCCTTCCAGCGGCGGCTCGAATCGGCCGGGCTGGCCTGGGTGGAAGGCGCGCTGGGCAACGACTGCCCGGAAACCTGGACCGCATTCCGCGCCCGCGTGGCGCGCGGCCTCGAATCGCTGATGGCGCGCGAGGGTCGCGGGCGCCGCCTGGCCGTGTGCACATCGGCCGGCGTCATCGGCGCAGCGGTCGGACACGTGCTCGGGCTGGCCGACCGCGAGGCGCTGCGGCTCTCGTGGTCGATCCACAACGCGTCCATCACCCGGCTGCAGTACGACGGCGCGCGCGTCAGCCTGCTGACCTTCAACGCCGTGCCGCACCTGGAGCGGGCCGACCGGCTCGCCCTGATCACCTACCGTTGAGCCGTGCTCAGGCCGCCGCGCTGACTCCCTCGAGGCGATCCTCGATGTCGGCGTAGAGCGACTGGAGCCTCTCGAGCGTCGCCTCGTCGGCCTTCCACATGCCGCGCCCGCTGGCCTCCATCAGCCGGCTAACCGCATTGCGCGCCGCCTGGGGATTGGCGGCCTCGAGCCGACGCCGCATCGCGTCGTCGAGCACGAAG
>JBIIDW010000472.1:0-2874 GCA_044238215.1 Steroidobacteraceae bacterium | reverse complement strand
TGTCGCCGCCTCGATCGCGGCGGCGGTGCGCGGCCAGCGCGACATCGCCGTCGGCAACGTTGTCGGCAGCAATACCTTCAACATCCTGGGCGTGCTCGGCATCTCCGCGGTGGTGGCGCCGGTGCCGCTGGCCGTGCCGCCCGCCCTGCTCGCCTTCGACGTCCCGGTCATGATCGCCGTGGCGATCGCCTGCCTGCCGATCTTCTTCACCGGGCACTCGATCGCACGCTGGGAGGGCGGTGTTTTCCTCGGCTACTACGTCGCGTATGCCGCCTGGCTCGTGCTCGCCGCGCAGCAGCACGACGCGCTGTCGACCTACGGGCTGGTGATGCGCTGGGTGGTGATCCCGCTGACCCTGCTGACGCTCGCGGTCGTGTTGCTGCGCGCCTGGCGGGCGCGCGACGGCGGTGCTCCGGCGTGACGCTGCCGCTCGCCGTCGCGTTGGCGTTCCTCGCCGCGCCGCTGCTGCTGGCGCTGCCCAACCGCGCGCGCAACGCCGCGGCGGCGATTGCCGCCGTCGCGACGCTGGGCGCCGGCGCGCTGCTCGCGACGCAGGTTCCCGCGGTGTTTGCCGGGCAGGTCATCGAGACCGGCTGGTCCTGGCTGCCGCTGCCGGGCGCCGACTTCGGCTTCCGCGCCGACGGGCTGGCGCTCGTGTTCGCGCTGCTGGTCACCGCGATCGGCGCGCTGGTGATCCTCTACGCGCGGTACTACCTCGGCGACGACGAACCGGTCGCGCGCTTTTTCGCGTTCTTCATGCTGTTCATGGGCTCCATGCTCGGCGTGGTGCTCGCCGGCAACCTGGTCCTGCTCGTGGTGTTCTGGGAGCTGACCAGCCTGGCGTCGTTCCTGCTGATCGGCTACTGGCACAAGCGCGCCGATGCCCGCCAGGGCGCGCGCATGGCGCTGGCGGTGACCGGCACCGGCGGCCTCTGCCTGCTCGCCGGCGCGCTGCTGCTGGGCAGCATGGCCGGCAGCTACGACCTCGACGTGGTGCTCGCCTCGGGCGAGGCGATACGCGCGCACCCGCTGTACCTGCCGATGCTGCTGCTGGTGCTGATGGGTGCATTCACCAAGTCGGCGCAGTTCCCGTTCCACTTCTGGCTGCCGTCGGCCATGGCGGCACCGACGCCGGTGTCCGCCTACCTGCACTCCGCCACGATGGTGAAGGCCGGCGTGTTCCTGGTGGCCCGGCTGCACCCGGCGCTCGCGGGCACCGACGCGTGGTTCTACGTGGTCACGCTGACGGGGCTCGCCACCCTGCTCGTCGGCGCCTACGTCGCGGTGTTCCAGCACGACCTGAAGGGGCTGCTCGCGTACTCGACGATCAGCCACCTCGGCCTGATCATGCTGCTGTTCGGCCTCGACTCGCCGCTCGCCTCGGTGGCGGCGGTGTTCCACATCCTGAACCACGCAACCTTCAAGGCGTCGCTGTTCATGGCCGCCGGCATCATCGACCACGAGTCGGGGTCGCGCGACATGCGCCAGCTCAACGGCCTCTGGCGGCTGATGCCGGCCACGGCGGTGCTGGCGATCGTGGCGTCGGCGGCCATGGCCGGGGTGCCACTGCTGAACGGCTTCCTGTCCAAGGAAATGTTCTTCGCCGAGACGCTGGAGCTCGGCGGGCGCGGCGCGCTCGCGGTGCTCGTGCCCGCCGTCGCGACGCTGGCGGCGGCCTTCTCGGTTGCGTACTCGGTCCGCTTCATCCACGACGTGTTCTGGAACGGCGCGCCACGCGGCCTGCCCCGCACCCCGCACGACCCGCCGTTCTGGATGCTCGTGCCGGTGGGCGTGCTGGTGCTCGCCTGCCTGCTGGTCGGCATCCTGCCGGACCGCTCGGTCGCGACCCTGCTCGGGGTCGCGGCAGCAGCGGTCGTGCAGGGGCCGCTGCCCGACTACACGCTGGCGATCTGGCACGGCCTGAACCTGCCGCTGCTGATGAGCGCGCTGGCGCTCGCCATCGGCGCCGCGTTCTACTTCTCGCTGCAGCGGCTGATCAACCTGCACGATCTCGTGCACCTGCCCCGCGGCGGCAAGGAGGTCTTCGACTCCCTGCTCGACGCGGCGCTGCGCGGCGCGCGCGCCGCGACGGGTGCCGTGGCCAACGGCAGCCTGCAGCGCAGCCTCGGGATCGTGATGGCGGCCGCGGTGCTGGCGGCGGGCTGGCCGCTCCTGACCCGGGGCGTGGCAGAGGGGCCCCTCCCGCCGACGCCCGTGGGCGGCGTGGGCGTGCTGCTGTGGGGGCTCGGGGTACTCGGCGTGCTCGGGGTCGTGCTGCTGCGGCGGCGCCGGTTCGTCGCGCTGGTGTTCGTCGGCGTGACCGGCCTGGTAGTCAGCGTCGCGTTCGCGCTCCTGTCGGCACCCGACCTCGCCCTCACGCAGCTGCTGGTCGAGGTCGCCTCAGTGGTGCTGCTGATGCTCGCGCTGCAGTGGTTGCCGGAGTCGTCGCCGCCCGAACCGGGCCGGCTGCGCGCGTGGCGAGACGGGGCGCTCGCCGCCGCCGCCGGCCTCGGCATCGCGGCCATCACCCACGCCGTACTGACGCGACCCGCGGACGGCAGGGTCGCCGGGTGGCTGCTCGCGAACGCCGTGCCCGGCGCGGCCGGCGCGAACGCCGTGAACGTCATCATCGTCGACTTCCGCGCGTTCGACACGCTGGGCGAGATCGCGGTATTCGGCATCGCCGGACTGATCGTCGCAGCGCTGCTCGCGGACTTCAGGCCGGCGCTGGGCAGCCGGCCGGCGGGCGGTAGCGAGGCGTCGCTGATGCTGGCGACCGCCAGCCGGGTGCTGCTGCCGCTCGCAGTGGTGATCGCGGTGTGGTTCTTCCTGCGCGGCCACAACGCGCCGGGCGGCGGGTTCGTCGCCGGCCTC
>JBIIDW010000471.1:0-2876 GCA_044238215.1 Steroidobacteraceae bacterium | reverse complement strand
GCGGTTCGATCAGTGCATCGACGGGAGGGGCAAGGATCTCGCAGCGCGACAGCGCGGCGACGTAGGGCTTGGCGCGTTCGCGAAAACCGACCAGGACCCGCCCGCGCTTGGTGACGAACTTGGCACCCAGCCGCGCGCGCCGTCGATAACCCCACACCGGGCCTCGCACGGGCTCGAGCCAGCGCAGCGGTTCCGCGCGCCCGATCCTCGCCAGGTTGTCGCCCAGCTCCCGCTGCTTGGCCACCAGCTGCGCGTCGGGCGCCATGTGCTGCAGCGAGCAGCCGCCGCAGACCCCGAAGTGGGCACAGCGGGGAGTCACGCGGTCCGGCGAGGGTTCGAGGATCTCCTGCAGGTCGCCGTCGTCGTGCTGGCGGTGGTGCCTGACGCGGGTGTAGCGCACACGCTCGCCCGGCAGCACGCCCGGCACGAACACGGCCTTGCCCTCGCCGCGGACGATGCCGGAACCCTCGTGGGTCAGGCCCGCGATCGTGCCCTCCTCCGGCGCCAGCGGCACCTTCGGTCGTCCGCTGCGGCTCACCGGCTGCCCCGTCCCCAGGCCGCCAGGAACTCCGCGAGATGGGGTTCCGCCGAGTCCCGCAGCAGCTCGAGCACGCGGGTCTCCTCGGCTTCCAGTGCCGCGCTGTCGAGCCGTCCGCGCATGTGCTCGAAACGCAGGTGGATCAGCCAGGTATTCAGTACGTCCGTCTCGCAGTAACGGCGGATGCCGGCCAGGTCACCGCCCAGCCATGCGCTCCAGACCTGGCTGCCGGAGAACCCGAGCTTCCCCGGCAGGCCGAGCAGCCCCGCCACGTCGGCGAGGCTGGCACGGGCGCGGGCCTGGTAGCCGGAGAGCACGTCCATCAGATCGACGTGACGCCAGTGGAACCGCGACAGGTAGTTGTTGAAGCGGAATGCCGCGTCCTCGTGGCCCGTCTCCCAGTAGCGCGCCGCCTGCACGCCGTGCCGCAGCGCACGGTAGTGCAGGACCGGCAGGTCGAACCCGCCACCGTTCCACGACACGAGGTCGGGGGTGTAGCGGTCGATGCCGTCGAAGAACCTCGAGACGAGTTCTGCCTCGTCCGCGTGCTCGTCCCCGAGGCTCCACACCCGCAGCGAGTCGCGCATGCGCAGCACGCAGGAGATTGCGACGATCCGGTGCTGCTCGTGCGGCAGGAAGTCGCTTCCGGTGCGCCGCCGCGCCTGGGCGAACATGGCCTCACCAACCTGCTCGTCCGACAGGCCGTCCAGCCCCAGCACGCGGCGACCGAAGTCCAGGTCCGGCACCGTCTCCAGGTCGAAGACGAGGAGGTTCACGAAGGCGCCCTGAGCAGGACGGCCACGGCGACCACGAGCCCGGCCTCGTCCGTCAGCGTCACGTGGCCATCGCCGATGCCCAGCTTCCTGCGCAGCGCGTCGCCACGCGCCGAGTACACGACCTCGGGCTTGCCCAGCCGGTCCTGAACGCAGCCGACGTCGCGTATCCAGACACCGTTCGCGAACCCGGTGCCCATTGCCTTGACGATGGCCTCCTTGGCCGCGAACCGCATCGCGAGGAAGCGCTCGGGACGGCGCGTCCGCGCGAACTGCTCGCGTTCCTCCGGCATCAGCAGTCGCTCCACGAAGCGCTCGCCGTAGCGCGCGTAGGCCTTCTGCACGCGGTCGGCGCGCAACACGTCGATGCCGATCCCGTAGATCACGCGCGGGCCGCCTCCATCAGCGACTTCATCTCGCGCACCGCACCCGCGAGGCCGTCGAACACCGCGCGCGACACGATCGCGTGGCCGATGTTCAGCTCGACGATCTGCGGGATCGCTGCGATGGCCTGGACGTTGCGGTAGTGGAGCCCGTGACCCGCGTGCACCTCCAGCCCGAGCAGCGCCGCGCGCTCCGCGCCCGCGCGGATGCGCTCGAGCTGCAGCGCAATGTCGGTGCCCCGCGCCTCGCTGTAGCGGCCGGTGTGGATCTCGACCACGGGCGCCCCCGCCGCCGCACTCGCCTCGATCTGGGCCGGATCGGCGTCGATGAACAGCGCGGCGCGAATGCCTTCGGCGGCGAGGCGCGCACAGGCAGCCCGGACGGCCGGGAGCTGGCCCGCGACGTCGAGACCACCCTCGGTGGTCACCTCCGCGCGACGCTCGGGAACCAGGCAGCAATCGGCAGGCCTGACGCGCGACGCGATCGCCAGCATCTCGTCGGTCAGCGCCATCTCGAGGTTCATGCGGGTCTGCAGCAGCCCTGCCAGCGCGAACACGTCAGCGTCCTGGATGTGCCGCCGGTCCTCGCGCAGGTGCAGCGTGATGTTGTCGGCGCCCGCGAGTTCGGCCGCCAGGGCCGCATGCACCGGATCCGGGTAGGAGACGCGACGCGCCTGGCGCAGCGTCGCGACGTGGTCGATGTTCACACCAAGAGCAATGGGTGGCCGGCTCACGAGACTGCGCTCCCCCGGGACCGAGGCCCGGCGCTGCGTGCGATGGACTGGGCAACCGCGCGGGTGCGCAGCTCGCGGCCTTCGAGCACGTGATCGATGGCCGTACGCATGATTCGCCTCGCGTCTTCGAGCACCCGCGCCGGAGCGAAGTCCCCGGCGGCCATCGCCAGCAGGGACGAGCCCGGGACGGCGTTCCCGTGCTCGCCGCCCGCGACCTCGACGAAGCCCATGGACGCGTGGAAATGATAATACCCGCCCTCACGGACCGGCTCGCCGCTGCGCGCGTCGGTGGCAAAGTCCATCCCGTAGCCCAACTGGTCGAGCAGCAGGCGCTCGAAGCGTCGCAGTGCGGCCGCGGGCGCCTGCCCGGCAGCCAACGCGGCCAGGGCGTGGTGGTAGAGGTCGAAGACCGCCGGCTGCGGGTCGTTGCGCACGGTCAGCGCCAGCA
>JBIIDW010000025.1:0-10358 GCA_044238215.1 Steroidobacteraceae bacterium | reverse complement strand
GATCCGCCGCGCCAGACCCTCGGCGATCGCCGTCTTGCCGACGCCCGCCTCGCCGACGTAGAGCGGGTTGTTCTTGCGGCGGCGGCAAAGGATCTCGATCGTCCGCTCGAGCTCCAGCTGCCGCCCGATCAGCGGATCGATCTTGCCCTGCTCCGCCATCCGGTTGAGGTTGGTGGCGTACTTCTCGAGCGCGCCGCCGCCCTCGGCGTCACGCTCGCCGGACTCGGTGGCCTGCTCCTCGCGCGGTGCCTCCGACTTCTCGTCGGCGAGCTTCGACATGCCGTGCGAGATGTAGTTGACCACGTCGAGCCGCGAGACCTCCTGTCGGCCCAGCAGGAAGACGGCATGGCTCTGCTTCTCGCTGAAGATGGCGACCAGCACGTTGGCGACGCCCACTTCCTTGCGACCGCTGGACTGCACGTGGAAGACGGCCCGCTGCAGCACGCGCTGGAAACCGAGCGTCGGCTGCACCTCGCGGTCCTCGCCCTCGCGCAGCCGCGGGGTGGTCTTGTCGATGTGCTCGCGCAGTTCCTCGCGCAGCCGCGCAGCGTCGGCGCCGCAGGCGCGCAGCACCTCGCGGACCCTCGGCGTGTCGAGGATCGCGTGAAGCAGGTGCTCCACGGTCAGGAACTCGTGACGACCCTCGCGGGCCATCTGGAACGCCTCGTTGAGGCAGGTTTCAAGCTCGTTGGACAGCACGGCGGCTTTCTCCTCGCTCGGCTCAGGCCTGCTCGAGCGTGCACATCAGCGGATGCTGGTGGTCCCGCGACCAGCTGGTGACCTGCTCGACCTTGGTCTCGGCGATCTCGTAAGTGAACACTCCGCAGATACCCTTGCCGCGCGTATGCACTTCCAGCATGACGCGCGTGGCATTCGGCCGGTTCATCGCGAAGAAGCGCTCCAGCACGTCGACCACGAACTCCATCGGCGTGTAGTCGTCGTTCAGGAGCACGACCTGGAACAGCGGCGGCTGCTTCAGCTTGGGCGTGGCCTCCGCAACGACGGTGCCGGAGTCAGGTCGCGAAATCTCGTCGGCAGACATGGTGCAGTTATAGGGCCCGCACGCGGGCAACTCAAGCCGCGGCTGGCTCCGTCGTCGCAAAGCGACACCCTGGGCGCGACGACCCGCGGCTTTGGCGAGGGAAAACAACCGCTTGTGACTGCAACCAACGAACGAATATCATCGGACGATGGCCGCCCTCCAGACGCTGCGCTCGCTGTCGCCCGCCGCGCCACTCGCGGCCCTGCAGCGCGTGCCGTGGCCGCTCGCCGTTTCCGCGGTGCTCGCGGCGCTCGTCGGCCTGCAGATCGCCGTCCGGCTCGCCGATCTCTACGGCGCGGCGGAGCGTCCGCCAGCCGCATCCGCCGCCGGCTCCGTGCAGCCGGCAGCGGCCCGCTGGGACCTGCAGTCGCTGCTGGACGCGCATTTGTTCGGTGAAGCGTCGAGTGCCACCGTCGACGGGAGCCAGGCGCCGGCGACTTCGCTCGCGCTGGTGCTCTCCGGGATCATCGCCTCCGATGACCCCCGGCAGGGCTACGCCATCGTCGGCGAATCGGCCGCCACGGCGCGGATGCACGCCGTGGGCAGCACACTGCCCGGCGGCGCACGGCTGCACTCCGTGTACCCCGACCGCGTCGTGCTGGACCGCAACGGCAGTCTCGAGTCACTGGCCCTGCCAAAGCGGCCGCTTGCAGGCCTCGCGCCCGCCCCCCCGGCTCCCGCAGCCGCGGCGCCCACGGCCGCACCATCGGGCGAGACGCAACTGGAACAGATGAAGCAGGCCATGCAGCGCGACCCGTCGGCGCTGTCCGAGGTGATCCGCGCGCAGCAGGTTCTCGCGGCTGGCCGGCAGCGCGGTTTCCGCGTCTACCCCGGCAACAACCCGCGGGCCTTCTCCCGGCTGGGGCTGCGGCCTGGAGACCTGATCACGGCCGTCAACGGCACGCCGCTCGACGACCCTGCACGGGGCGAGGAAATCATGCGAACCCTCGGCAGCGCCGCACAGGCCCGGGTCACCGTGGTCCGCAACGGCCGCGACACCGACGTCATGCTCGACCTCGCCGCGATCGCCGGCGAGCTCGCCACACCGCCCTGACGGCCCGCCCGCCGGAGACCCCCCAAGATGCCCCCTGAACGCCGTCAGACCGCGATCCGCGGACGCCGCAGCCGGCCCGCCCTCGCCGCAACGCTTGCGGTGGTCGCGACGCTTGCCGGCGCCACGCTGCTGCTGCTCGCGCAGCCCGCGGCCCGGGCGCAGACACCCGCGCCGCGCATCACCCCGAATTTCAAGGACGCGGACATCACCCAGGTGATCGAGGCGGTAGGCGCGGCGACGGGGCGCAACATCATCATCGACCCGCGGGTGCGGGCGCAGGTGACGATGCTGTCCTCCACGCCGATGTCGCCCGACGCGTTCTACGAGGCCTTCCAGGCGCTGCTCCAGGTGCATGGATTTGCCGCCGTGCCGTCGGGCGACACGGTCAAGGTCATTCCCGACGCCAACGCCCGCCAGGTGCCGGCCAACGACCTGCCGGGACGCGTCAGCGCCACCTCCGACGAGATCGTGACGCAGGTGGTGTCGGTGCAGAACGTCAGCGCGGCGCAGCTGGTGCCGATCCTGCGCCCGCTCATCCCCCAGTACGGGCACCTGGCGGCCTATCCCTCCTCCAACATCCTGATCATCTCGGACCGGGCCAACAACGTGAACCGGATGATGCGAATCATCCGCCGCATCGACCAGGCGAGCGACGCCGAGATCGAGGTCGTGCCGCTGCAGAACGCTTCGGCGGCGGAGGTCGTGCGCACGATGACCGCGCTGACGCAGGCGCAGGCCCAGGCCGAAGGCGGCGCCGCCCCGCAGATGAGGGTCGTGGCCGACGACCGCTCCAACAGCATCCTTCTCGCCGGCGACCGCAATCAGCGCCTGAAGGCGCGTACGCTCGTCGCGTATCTCGACACGCCGCTCGCCAGTGGCGGCGACACCCGCGTCCGCTACCTGCGCTACGCCGACGCGGAGAAGATCGCCGCCAAGCTCAAGGAGCAGGTCACCGGGCTCGCCGCGGCAGGCCCGGCGGGAACGGGCGCGGCAGGCGCCGCCGCCTCCCCGGATCGCAGCACGGTCATCTGGGCGGAGCCGGAGACCAACGCGCTGGTCGTCACCGCGCCCGCCAAGACCATGAACTCGCTGATGGCGGTCATCGACAAGCTCGACATCCGCCGCGCGCAGGTGCTGGTCGAGGCGATCATCGTCGAGGTGTCGGGCGACAAGTCGGCGGAGCTCGGCGTCAACTGGGCAATAGACGGCACCAACAGCGGCAATGCGGTCGGGGGTTTCATCCAGCCGGTCGGCGGGGTCAGCATCGTCGACCTCGCGCGCGCCGCGAACGACCCGACCACGCTGACGACACAGCCGCTCGGCACCACCATCGGCATCGGACGGCTGGCCGCCTCGGGCGTGAACTTCGCCGCCATCATCCGCGCACTGCGCGGTGACTCGAATACCAACATCATCGCGACGCCGTCCATCGTGACGATGGACAACCAGGAGGCCGAGATCAAGGTTGCCCAGGAAGTGCCGTTCGTCACCGGGCAGTTCACCAACACCGGCAACAACAACTCGGTCACGCCCTTCCAGACCATCCAGCGCGAGGAAGTCGGCACGATCCTGAAGATCACGCCGCAGATCAACGAGGGCGACTCGGTCATGCTGAAGATCGAGCAGGAGAGCTCGAGCATCGCCACCAGCAGCCAGGGCGCGGTGGACCTGATCACCAACAAGCGCACGATCAACACGAACGTGCTCATCGAGGACGGCGGCACCGTGGTGCTCGGCGGACTGATCCAGGACACCCAGACCGGCAGCGAGAAGCGGGTGCCGTTCCTCGGGCGCATCCCGATCATCGGCGAGGCCTTCCGCACCCGCAGCGCCCAGAAGACCAAGACCAACCTGATGGTCTTCATCAAGCCGCGCATTCTCCGCGACGCCACCGACACCGCGATCGAGACCAACCAGAAGTACAACTACCTCCGCGACCAGCAGCGGAACCTCGCTCCGCGCGGCGAACCGCTGCCGCTGCTGCCGGGCGAGCGGCCGGCCGTCCTGCCGCCGCTGCCGGAGCCTGCCGCCCGTGGGGAGACCGCGACTCCGCAGGCGGGCGGGACGCGGTGAACGCCCGGCTCGATGCGCCGCGGGTTCCGGGCGTCGCGCAGCGGCCGCTGCGGCTGTCGTTTGCTTTTGCGCGCCGCCACGGGGTGCTGGTCAGGGGCTGGGAAGACGGCGTCGCCGACTGTGTGCTGCGCGACAACGCAGGGGCGCTCGCGGTCGCCGAGGCCCGCCGCTTCCTGCGTGCGCCGCTGCGGCTCAGCCGGGTGACGGAGGCAGACTTCGAGGCTCTGCTGCAGAAGACCTACGAGGGCGGCGACGACGCCCTGTCGGCGGCCGGGGGCCTCGAGGAAACCACCGACCTGGCCTTCCTCGCGCAGGAACTGCCTGAGCAGGCCGACCTGCTCGAGAGCGACGACGACGCGCCGATCATCCGGCTGATCAACGCGGTGCTGACGCAGGCGGTCAAGGAGAACGCCTCGGACATCCACGTCGAACCGTTCGAGAACCGCCTCGTCGTGCGCTTCAGGGTGGACGGCGTGCTGCGCGAGGTCCTGCAGAGCCGCCGCGCCGTGGCGCCGCTGGTCGTTTCGCGCATCAAGGTGATGTCGAAACTGGACATCGCGGAAAAGCGTCTGCCGCAGGACGGGCGGATCGGCCTGCGCATCGCCGGCCGCGCGGTCGACGTGCGCGTCTCCACGATACCTTCGGGCCACGGCGAGCGCGTGGTCATGCGCCTGCTGGACAAGCAGGCCGGCCGGCTCGACCTCGGACAGCTGGGCATGGATCCGACGATCCGGGGCATGGTCGACGAACTGATCCACAAGCCTCACGGCATCCTGCTGGTCACCGGCCCCACCGGTTCGGGCAAGACGACCACGCTCTACGCGGCACTCGAGCGTCTGAACGACCGCTCACGAAACATCATGACGGTCGAGGACCCGATCGAGTACTACATCGACGGGATCGGCCAGACACAGGTCAACACGAAGGTGGACATGACCTTCGCGCGCGGCCTGCGCGCGATCCTCCGGCAGGATCCTGACGTGGTGATGGTCGGCGAGATCCGCGACCTGGAGACGGCGCAGATCGCCGTGCAGGCCTCGCTGACCGGGCACCTCGTGCTGTCGACGCTGCACACCAACACCGCGGTGGGCGCGGTCACCCGCCTGCGCGACATGGGCATCGAGCCGTTCCTGCTGTCGTCGAGCCTGATCGGGGTGGTGGCACAGCGTCTCGTGCGCACCCTCGACCCGGAGGCCCGGGTGCCGTTCGTGGCCGGCGAATACGAGCGCCGGATGCTGAACGTGCCAGCAGGCGAGCCCGCGCCGACGCTGTACGGGCCGGGCCGCGAGGGCGCCGGCTACCGCGGGCGCACCGGCATCCACGAACTCGTGCTGATCGACGACGCGATGCGGGCGATGATCCACGACGGCGCCTCGGAACTCGAACTCGAACGGCACGCGCGTACCGTCACCCCCTCGATCCGCGACGACGGCCGTGCGCGTGTGCTGCGCGGCGAGACGACGATCGAGGAAATACTGCGCGTCACGCGCGAGGACTGAGCGCGTGGGTGCCTTCGAGTACACGGCGCTCGACTCCGCCGGCCGCGAGCGCCGGGGCGTGCTGGAGGGAGACACGCCGCGGCAGGTACGCCAGCTGCTGCGCGACCGCCAGCTGCTTCCCGTCGAGGTCAACCCGGTCGCGGAGCGCGACCGCCCGGGCACGGGACGTGGCCTGGCCTGGACGCGCGGTGGCGTCTCTGCCGCCGACGTGGCGCTGGCCACGCGCCAGCTGGCGACGCTGGCGCGCGCAGGGCTGCCCCTGGAGGAAGCGCTGCTCGCGGTCTCGGAGCAGACGGACCGCCCCCGGGTGCAGCGGGTCATGCTGGGCGTGCGCGCCAAGGTCATGGAGGGGCACACGCTGGCCGCCGGTCTCGCGGAGTTTCCGCGGGTATTCCCGGAAATCTACCGCGCAACCGTGGCGGCGGGCGAGCAGTCGGGCCACCTGGACGAGGTGCTGGAGCGCCTCGCGGAGTACACGGAAGGGCGCGACCAGCTCCGCCAACGCATCGTCGGCGCCCTGCTCTACCCGATCGTGCTCAGCATCATGTGCCTCGGCATCGTCTCGGGCCTGCTCGTGTACGTGGTTCCCAAGGTCGTCGAGGTGTTCGAGACCGGCAAGGGCAGCCTGCCGCTGATGACGCGATTGCTGATCGGTCTCAGCGACTTCCTGCGCGACTGGGGCCCATGGCTGCTCGGCGCGCTGGTCGCGGGCGGCATCCTGCTCGCGCGCGCGCTGCGCGAACCGGCGGCCCGCCGCCGCTTCGACCGGCTGATGCTGCGGCTGCCGCTGGCAGGCCGGCTGCTGCGCGGCTTCAACACGGCGCGTTTCACCCGTACTTTCAGCATCCTCACCGGCAGCGCGGTGCCGGTGCTCGACGCGCTGCGGATCGCCGGGCAGGTCGTCTCGAGCCTGCCGATGCGCGAGGCCGTGGAGGCCGCGGCCGAGCGGGTCCGGGAAGGTGCGCCCATCGGCCGCTCGCTCGCGACCAGCCGGCTGTTCCCGCCGATGACGATCCACCTGATCTCGAGCGGCGAATCGAGCGGCCGGCTGGAGGAAATGCTCGAGCGCGCGGCAACGAGCCAGGAGCGCGAGCTGGACGGTCTGCTGGCGGCGCTGGTCGGGCTGCTCGGGCCCCTGATGATCGTGGTCATGGGGGTATTCGTGATGGGCATCGTGTTCGCCATGCTGATGCCGATCTTCGAGATGAACACGCTGATCCGCTGAGTGTGATCGCGACCGTTGCGCGTCGACGCGAATCGAAATAAATTTCGCGCGACCGGGCCCGCCCGGGCCCGCTTCCAGCAGATCGCCACGATCACCCGTGTCATGAGCGAGAAACCCGAATCGGACGATTTCGACGACGACGGCGACGACGACCTCCTCGAGCCGGTGGAGGACGTGGACCGTGTCATCCGCGACATGGACCAGGCGCGCCGGCGCGGCGGCCAGAAGGGCGGAGAGCCTGCATGGCGGCGCCTCGAGCGCCTGCGCGAGGAAAAACTCACCGCGGAGCTGACCAGCGACTTCGAGGACTACGACATCGGCGTCGACGACGAGGGTGCGCCGAAGCGCGGTCGGCGGCCGCCGCCGGGCTGAGGCCCAGTCAGTGAAAGTCGCGCGAGCGGGTCGCGAGCCGGCCGAGCAATGCCGTGCGGTCTACCATGCGCACGACGACGACGTGCGTGACCTGGCCTTCGCGCTGCAGGTGCCCGCTCACCTCCATCAGGCGTGACTCGAGCAACGCTCGGCGCTGCGCCTCGGCGACCCGCTGCCAGACCACCAGGTTGACGTTGCCCGTCTCGTCCTCGAGCGTGACGAACGTGACGCCGCTGGCGCTCGCGGGCCGCTGCCGCGTGACGACGATGCCGGCCACGCGCACCGGCGCACCAGCATCCACGGCGTCGAGTTCGGCCGCGGTGCGCACGCCTTCGCGGCGCAGTCGCGCGCGCAGCAGAGCCAGGGGATGGCGCCCGAGCGTCAGGCCCACGGCGCGGTAATCCGCCACCACGTCCTGCCCCTCGCTCGGTGCAACCAGCAGCGGCGTGCCCTCGTCGCCGCGCGGCAGCGGCGCCAGCGGCAGTTCCGGCCCCGTGCCGGCTACCGCCCAGAACGCCCGGTGGCGGTGTCCGGACAACGCACCGAACGCTCCGGCTGCAGCCAGCGCCTCGAGATCACGACGCTCCAGCGACGCGCTGGCAGCCAGGTCCTGGA
Source organism: Steroidobacteraceae bacterium (assembly GCA_044238215.1). GTDB lineage: Bacteria > Pseudomonadota > Gammaproteobacteria > Steroidobacterales > Steroidobacteraceae > UBA964. The sequence continues at coordinate 2,478 of JBIIDW010000025.1, read as the reverse complement.
CGTCATCGAAGAGCGTGGTCGCTGGCGTGGGTTCGGGACCGTGCCGGGCCTGCCGGGCCCGACGTGCAGCCTCGAGCCGCGACGCGGCGCCGGCGGACAACCCCCGCACCATGCGCAGCCCGAGCCGCAGCGCAGGCGGTCCGCCGTGGCTGCCTGCCTCATCGAGGTACTCGAGCGTGCAGTCGACGTCGCTGCGGCAGGCATCCACGGGACGCACCTCGACGCCGTGCCGACGGGCGTCCTGGACCAGCTGCGACGGCGAATAGAAGCCCATCGGCTGGCTGTTGAGCAGCGCGCAGGCGAACGCCGCCGGCTCGTGGCACTTCAGCCAGGCCGACACGTACACGAGGAGCGCGAAGCTGGCGGCGTGCGACTCGGGAAAGCCGTACTCGCCGAAACCCTTGATCTGCTCGAAGATGCGCTGGGCAAAGTCCTCCGTGTAGCCGCGCGCGCGCATGCCCGACACCAGCCGTTCGCCGAAGTGGCCGAGGCCGCCACGCCGCTTCCAGGCAGCCATCGCGCGGCGCAGCTGGTCCGCCTCGCCGGGCGTGAAGCCGGCGGCGACGATGGCCAGCTGCATCACCTGCTCCTGGAATATCGGCACCCCCAGCGTGCGACCGAGCACGCCGGCGACCTCGTCGCTCGGGTAGCTGACCGGTTCCTCGCCGTTGCGCCGCCGCAGGTAGGGATGGACCATCTCCCCCTGGATCGGACCGGGACGCACGATCGCGACCTCGATGACGAGGTCATAGTAGTTGCGCGGCCGAAGCCTGGGCAGCATGGCCATCTGCGCCCGCGACTCGATCTGGAAGACACCGACCGTGTCGGCGCGCGAGATCATGTCGTAGACGCGCGGATCCTCGGCGGGCACATCGGCCATGGTGAAAACACGCGGGGCCGCAGCGCCCGCCCCTTGCGCACGTCGCGCGCGGCGGTCGCCGACCAGCGCCAGCGCGCGGCGGATCGCGCTCAGCATGCCGAGCGCCAGCAGGTCCACCTTCAGCAACCCGAGTTCGTCGAGGTCGTCCTTGTCCCACTGGATGACGGTACGGTCCGGCATCGCGGCGTTCTCGATCGGCACGAGCTCCTCGAGCGGCCCGCGCGAGATCACGAAGCCACCGACGTGCTGCGAAAGGTGGCGCGGGAAACCGAGCAGCTCGCGCGCCAGCGACAACAGCTGCGCGACACGGGGGCTCGCGGGGTCGAAGCCGGCCTCGCGGATGCGCGACTCGTCGATGCCGCGGTCCCACCACTGCATCGCTCCGGCCAGGCGCGCGGCCTGCGCGGGATCGAGCCCCAGCGCGCTGGCGAGGTCGCGCAACGTGCTGCGCGGCCGGTAGCTGATGACCGTGGCGGCGAGCGCGGCACGCTCGCGGCCGTACTTGCCATACACGTACTGGATGACCTCCTCGCGCCGCTCGTGCTCGAAGTCGACGTCGATGTCGGGCGGCTCGTTGCGCTCGCGGGAGATGAAGCGCTCGAACAGCATCGACATGCGCGAGGGATCGACCTCGGTGATGCCCAGGCAGTAGCAGACGGCGGAGTTGGCAGCGGAACCTCGACCCTGGCAGAGGATGCCGCGGGAGCGCGCGAACTCGACGATGTCGTGCACGGTCAGGAAGTACGGCTCGTAGCCGAGGTCGGCGACCAGCGCGAGTTCGTGCTCGACGGCCTGGCGCACGACGGCCGGCATGCCGCCCTCGCCCCAGCGGCGCCGGGCACCGGCCTCGGTGAGCTCGCGCAGCCAGCCGGCGGGCGTGCGCCCCTCGGGGACGATTTCGCGCGGGTACTCGTAGCGCAGCTCGTCGAGCGAGAAGCGGCAGCGGCCGGCCACCGCGAGCGTTTCCTCGAGCAGTTCGCGCGGATAGAGCCGCGCCAGACGCGCGCGCTCGCGCAGGTGGCGCTCGCCGTTCGGCAGCAATGCGGCGCCGGCTTCGCCGACCGCGACGTTCAGGCGGATCGCGGTCAGCGCGTCGTGCAGGCGCCGGCGTTCACGGACGTGCATGCAGGGGCCGCCGGCCGCGACGAGCGGCAGCCCCGACGCACGGGCCAGCACGCCGAGCGCCGCCAGATGCGCGCGCTCGGTGCCGTCGCGCAGCAGTTCGACGGCGATCCAGGCGCTGCCGGCGAATCGCCCGCGCAGCCAGTCGGCCTGCTCGCGCGTCGCGCTGCGCGGGCGCGGCGGCCACAGCAGCAGGCAGTGACCGGGTTCGACGATGGCCTCGACGTCGTCGCGCGAGAGCCGGTACCGGCCCTTGGGCGCTGCGCGGCGTCCACGGGTGATCAACCGGCAGAGCTGGCCGTAACCGCGGCGATCGGCCGCCAGCACCACCAGCGGCAGCCCGCAGTCGGGCCTGAACTCGGCGCCGACGATCAGCGTGGGCAACGCCGCCGCGACGCGCGCGGCCGCGACGCCCGCGGCCCGCAGCTCGCGCAGGGCCGCGTGCGCGCGCACCACGCCGGCGACCGAGCACTCGT
>JBIIDW010000470.1:0-2877 GCA_044238215.1 Steroidobacteraceae bacterium | reverse complement strand
AAGTGCTGGCCAAGGCCGGAGATGCGCTCGGAAAGAAGCGCGATCTGGACCTCTGGCGATCCGGTGTCTTTCGGATCGCGGCGGAACTGGGCCACGATTCCGCCCTTTTTGTCAGTGCTCAGAGCCATGTACAAAAACCCTTTGAATTCTGGATATTACGTCGTTCTGGAAAAGGCGCGCATTCTACTCGCTGGCCTCTGGGCCGACAAGCAGCCTTTTTGCCCGCACCCTGCCTCCGCCGAGGGCGACGGCGAGTCCGGCGAACTGCCCTGACGGCGCGTACGCGCGCAGCAGCGTGCCGGCTGGCGGGTCCGGCACGGCGAGGTCCTGCCCGTGCCGGAACCGCGCGAGCGCGGCGGCGTCGAGGCGCAGCTCCGGGAGGTGGCCCAGCGCGGCATCGGGCGGCAGCAGCGGAATCGGCCGACCGTCGGCCACTCGCGCAGCGACCTCGTCGAGCGTGACCATCTGCGAGCGGTCGAAGGGCTCGACGGCGTCGCGCCGCAGCGACCCCAGGTGCCCGCAGGTGCCGAGCCCCCGGGCCAGATCCTCGCCGAGCACCCGGACGTAGGTGCCCTTGCCGCAAACCACCCGGCAGTCGATCCAGCACGGCCCCCAGCCGAGGAGTTCGGCCGAGTGGATGCGCACCGGCCTCGCTGCGCGCTCGACCGTGATGCCGGCGCGGGCCAGGCGGTAGAGGGGCTGACCTCCCTGCTTGAGCGCAGAGTACATCGGCGGGACCTGCAGCGAGTCGCCCACGAGTCCCGCAACCGCCGCACGCAGCACCGGCTCTGCCAGCGGCGGCACCGGCAGCGACTCGACGACGGCCCCCTCGATGTCACCGGTCTCCGTGCGTGCCCCGAGCACCAGCCGGAACGTGTAGGCCTTGGCGCCCTCGAGGACCTCGCCAGCCACCTTGGTGGCCTCGCCGAGGCAGATCGGCAACATGCCCGTCGCCAGCGGATCGAGGCTGCCGACGTGACCGGCCTTGTCGACGCCCAGCAGGCGCCGCACGCGCTGGGTGGCGCCGCTCGAGGACAGTCCGGACGGCTTGTCGAGCAGCAGGATGCCGAAGGTCAAGGCGACTCGTCGGGGTGGTGGCTGCGATCCTCGCGGACCGCCGTGTCGATCAGCGAGGTGAGGCGCTGCGCGCGGTCGATGCTCTCGTCGAAGGCGAACTCGAGCCGGGGCGCGTGCCGCAGCCCGAGCGCGCGTCCCGCTTCGCCGCGCAGGAAACCCGCGGCGCGCGCCAGGCCGGCCGCCACTTCCGCGGTATCGTGCGCAGGACCGAAGGGCACGAACAGCACCCGCGCGACGCTCAGGTCAGGCGCGGTGGAGACGGCCGTGATCGTCACCTGCCCGACCCGTGGATCGCGCACCTCGCGCGCGATCAGCGTGGAAAGGACGCGCTGCAGCTCGGACTCGATACGCAGCTGCCGCGCGCTCTTGCCTGCCATGCCGCGGACTCCCCGCGTCAGCCGATCGCCCGGGCGACTTCCACCCGGGAGAAGCACTCGATCTGGTCGCCCACGCGGACGTCCTGGTAGTTCTTGACGCCGATGCCGCACTCGGTGCCGGCACGCACCTCGCCGACGTCGTCCTTGAACCGGCGCAGCGACTCGAGCGCACCCTCGAAGATGACCACGCTGTCGCGCAGCACGCGGATCGGGTTGTTGCGCTTGACCGAGCCCTCGGTGACGAGGCAGCCGGCCACCACGCCGAACTTGCTCGAGCGGAACACGTCGCGGACCTGCGCCACCCCGACGATCTGCTCGCGCACCTCGGGCGCCAGCATGCCGCTCATGCGCTGCTTAACGTCGTCGATGGCTTCGTAGATGATCGAGAAGTAGCGGATCTCGACGCCGCTTTCCTTGACGGCCTCGCGGGCTGCGCTGTCGGCGCGGACGTTGAAGCCGATGATCAGGGCCTTGGAGGCCGCGGCCAGCTGAACGTCGGAGGCGGTGATGCCGCCCACGCCGCTCGCGACGACCTTCACCTGGACCTCGTCGGTGGACAGCTTCACCAGCGAGTCGCGCAGCGCCTCGGCGCTGCCCTGGACGTCGGTCTTGAGCAGCACGGGGATGACCCCGGCCTTCTCCTCGCCCATCTGCGAGAACACGTCGCCGACGGCAGCGGCCTGCTTCGCGAGCTTGACGTCGCGGAACTTGCCCTGACGATACAGCGCCACCTCGCGAGCCTTGCGCTCGCTCTCGACGGCCAGCATCTCGTCGCCGGCGTTCGGAGCCCCGGAGAGTCCGAGCACCAGCACCGGCATCGAAGGCCCCGCCTCCGACACGGACTTGCCGTTCTCGTCGAACATCGCGCGCACGCGACCGAACTCCTGGCCGGCGATGATCGGGTCGCCGAGCTTCAGCGTGCCCTTCTTGACCAGCACCGTGGCCACGGCGCCGCGGCCCTTCTCGACGCTCGCCTCGATGATCAGGCCGGCGGCGAGACCGTCGACCGGCGCGCCGAGCTCGAGCACCTCGGCCTGCAGCAGGATAGCCTCGAGCAGCTGGTCCACGCCCTGCCCGGTGAAGGCCGAGACGTTGACGAACATGTTCTGCCCACCCCACTCCTCGGGGATGACTTCGTGCTTCGACAGCTCCGTGCGGACCCTGTCCGGATCGGCCGAACCCTTGTCGATCTTGTTCACCGCCACGACGATCGGCACCTCGGCCGCGCGCGCGTGCTGGATGGCCTCGATGGTCTGCGGCATCACGCCGTCGTCGGCGGCCACCACCAGCACCACCACGTCGGTGGCCTTGGCGCCGCGGGCGCGCATCGCGGTGAACGCCGCGTGGCCCGGGGTATCGAGGAAGGTGACCTTGCCCTTGGGCGTCGGCACCTGGTACGCGCCGATGTGCTGGGTGATGCCCA
>JBIIDW010000469.1:0-2880 GCA_044238215.1 Steroidobacteraceae bacterium | reverse complement strand
CGGCTTCCTGCTCGGCTGGCTGCAGGTGGGTCGCGCGGCCGACTGGCCCCGCGCGGTGTCGCTGTTCTACTGGGTCGGCGTTTCGCTGCTGATGACCCCGCTCAACGCGATCGGCACGGCCGTGCTAGCCCCGCTGCTGCGTCGCGTGGCCAGTCCGCTATTCCTGACGCTCTTCGCCGGGCAGCTGCTGGCCGGGCACCTGCTGATCGACCCGGTGCTGCGCGGCTACCGTGCCCTGCTGCAGGCGGGCGTCTACGCCGAACTCCCCCTGACGGCGACCACCAGCCTCGCCGATTTCCTGCAGCGCATGCCGAGCAACACCCTGCTCTGGGTGGGCATCAACCTGCTCTTTTATTACGGGCTGCGGATGCCGCGCTTCGGCTACGCCGCTCCGGGGCCGGCGTCCACCCCTGAACCCCCGGTCGGGCACGAACCCCCCGTGGCGGGGCCGCTGCATGTTCTCGAGCCCTGCCCCGTGCTGATGGAGCGGGTGCGCCCGGAGCGTCGCGGTGCGCTGCTGGCCCTGAAGGCCGACGGCCACTACCTGCACGTGCACACCGACGCCGGCAGCGACCTGATCATCTACCGGCTGTCGGACGCGATCCGCGAGCTGCCGCCGGAGCAGGGCACGCAGGTACACCGCTCGTGGTGGGTGGCCGCCCGTGCCGTCGGGGCGGAGCGTCATCGCGACCACCTCAGCCTGGTCAACGGCCTCGACGTGCCCGTCAGCCGTTCCTTCCGGCTCGCGGCCCGGCAGCGCGGCTGGCTCGCTTCGACCGACCGCTGACCGAGCGGCAGCGGCGTCCATCACGCGGCGGGCAGGCCGACGTCGAAGCTCGCCACGCCCAGCCGCGAGGCGGGTTCAGCTCGAGGCCGCGGGCCGCAGCTGTCGAGCCACCGGGCGGCGGGACCGCAGCGGCGGCTGAGAGAAGCCGCCACGCCACCGCAGGACGGCGCCCAGCTGCGCGTGCAGGTCGCGCTGCCAGTCGATCGCGGCGAGGTCCCCGGGCAGGCGCTGCAGGCGCGCCACGCGCAGCGGCGGACGGTGGCCCGTGAGCCGCAGCAGTGCCGCGCGCAGCAGCGGCTGGTCGTGCAGCCAGTACTCCAGGCGGTTGTGCGCGCGGCGCAGCGCCGCCACGTTCGCCGGCGCGGCGAACTCCTCGAAGCTCTGGGTCCGCAGCGTGCGCAGGAAGCGCTGCCGCACCTCGTGGCGCCGCACCGGGTCGAGGTTGCCGAAGCCGAGGTCCGGCTTGATGTGCTTCAGGTGAAAATAGAGCAGCCCGAGATACTGCTTCGGCGGGCGGCGGCCCGCGATCACGAGGCGCTCGAAGCGCGGCGCCTGGCGCCAGTACATGTCGCTGCAGACCGGGAAGTAGAGAATGTCGCCCGTGCCGACCAGCGGGTCGTTGGCATACACCGCCAGCTGGCCCCCGGGGTCGCGTGCCAGGTTCAGTCCCGAGAACGTGTAGAGCCCGCGCACGCCGCGGGCAATGTCGGCGCGGATCAGCGCCACGGCCTGCGTGAGCGCGCCCTGGATCGCGAGGTGGTCGTCGTCGAGCTTCACCGCAACCGAGTACCGCGCCTGCGCGAGCGCCCAGTTGTAGTAGTTGGCGAGCCCGTGCACGGAGCCGTCCGGCGTGGCGTCGTGCTCCGCGCTCAGCGGCGGGTGCACGCGCGGCCGGTAGTGCAGCGGCCGAACGCGGCCGGGGTAGCGGGCCGCAAGCTCGTCGAGGATCGCCTCGGTCGCGTCGCTGCAGTCGTTGTAGCAGGCGATGATCTCGTCGTAGTGCGGCAGGTGGCTCTCGATGGAGAGCCGTAGGAAATCCTCGCCGTTGCGGATCCGCATGATCGCGCTGATGCCGGGGCGTCGCGGCGCGTCGAGCATGCGGGCGTCGAAGGCGAAATCAGTCGCCTGGAAGTGGAGCGCCATCCTGGTCTCCTCGCGGCCCTGAACAGCCGGATTTTATTGTTGTTTCCGGCGACGCTATCGTTCCGCGTAAAGATTTGTCAAGAAAAGGGAGCCCCACCGGTCGGCCCGCTCCCGATGCGCGCGGGCGTCAGCCGCAGGGCGATCCGCAGCCCTCGGCGTGCAGCGTGAGCGCCAGGCCGTCGGCTGGCCACAGGACCGTCGCCTGCCCGAGCCAGCCGTCGAAGCAGTGGTCCAGCGTCGCCGCCGCCACGGCACGCGGGCTGCCGAAATCCGCCCCGTCGGATGACCGGATCCGGCGGCAGCTGGCCTGCAGCAGCGCCCCCTCCGGGCGGGGGAAGTAGGGATGCAGCCCGAGGCTGAACGGGAATGGTTCGTCCGCGAGGTTCTGCAGCGCGAGCGTGACCCGCATGCCGTCGGGTTCCAGCTCGAAGCGCTGCGAGGCCCGGTAGGGCCAGGGCCAGCCGCGCCGGTCCGGCTGCAGGCCGAGCAGCGCGGAGCGCGCGTCGTGGGCCGCGACCGACCCGCCCACGGCGGGCGCGATCTCCACGCTCAGTTCACCGGCGACGAGTCGGAGGCGGTTCGGCGGCATGTCCCAGGGTCTCGGTCGAGGGTGTGATCGGGGCTATCTGGCGCGGCGACCGGCAGCGGTCAGCTCAGACCGGATCTGTTCGACTGATTCCCTGAAGGGCCAATCAGCGTCCAGGGCTACTGATTAGCGGATTACGGAGACGAAGCGAGGGGAATCGCGAGAAGTCGCGGTCGCAGCTCCAGAGCTCCCGCACGCCGTGGCCGAGGCAGATCGCCGCGATCCGCGCGTCGTGCACCTGGCCGCCGCGCAGGTCGGCGGCGCGGATCAGCGGTCCCAGCGTCGCCAGATGCGACTCGCTCTCCGGCAGGAACACGCAGCGGCCGGCCGTCCGCAGCTCGTCGAGCAGGGCCAGCGCCTCGGC
>JBIIDW010000468.1:0-2885 GCA_044238215.1 Steroidobacteraceae bacterium | reverse complement strand
CCCGCAACAGCTACGTGCAGGTCGCCACCGAGCGCTTCGGCCGGCGTGGCCGGCCGACCAACGTGTCGCGCGTCGCGCTGCTCACCGGCCTCTCCCGCCGCGACGTGCGTCGCGCACGCGAGTCGCTCGAGGACGACCCCGGCGAGTCCTCGGGATTCACCAGCAAGGGCTCGCTGGCCCTCTCCGCCTGGCACCAGGACGCCGGCTTTCTCGACGGGGCAGGCCAGCCGCTGCCACTGCCGTTCGACGGCGGAGACCGCAGCTTCGTCGCGCTGACGCGGCTCATCGGCGCCACCGACGTGCCGGCCGCCACGCTGCTCAAGGAGCTCAAGGCCACGGGCGCGGTCGCCGAGGGCGTCGACGGCCTGCTGCGCCCGCTGGCGCGCAATTTCATCCCGCGCTCGCTCGACGCGAACCTGATCCGGCTGTGGGGCTCGGTGCTCGCCGACGTCGGCCGGACCTACGAGCACAATCTGCTGCGCGACTCCGGCGCCGCGGCCCGCTTCGAGCGCGCCGCCGTCAACGACCGCATCGACCCGGCGGCACTGCCCGCCTTCCGCGATTTCCTCGAGCAGGAGGGGCAGGCCTTCCTCGAGCGCGCCGACGCGTGGCTCACCGCCCACGCGCTGCCCGACGACGCGCGTGCCGCCGGCATCCGCCTCGGCGTGGGCACCTATCACGTCCAAGACTGAACGCACGAGACAGGGAGACGACGATGACCCTCAAGAACAACATCCTGGCGCTTGCATCGGCCGCACTGCTGTGTGCCTGTGGCGGCGGTGGCGGCGGCACCACGGCCGGCAGCACTGCCCCGACCGGGGGCGGCAGCAGCGGCGGCACCAGCGGCATCCAGGGCTCGGGCATCGCGCTGGGCAGCATCACCGGCTTCGGCAGCATCTTCGTCAACGGCGTCGAGTGGCGCACCACGTCGGCGCAGTTCACGATCGACGGCCAGTCGGGCGGCCGCGAAGACCAGCTCCGCGTGGGCAAGGTCGTCACCGTGCGGGGCACGCTCGACGCGAGCGGAACGACGGGCTCGGCCACGACCGTGGACTACTCCGACAGCCTCGAGGGCCCGGTGTCCGCGAAGAACGTCGCGGCAGGCACGCTGCTCGTTCTCGGCCAGACGGTGCGGATCACCGCGAGTACCCGCTTCGACGACAACATCACGCCGCGCGCGCTGGCCGGCATCGCGGTCGGCGACCGCATCGAGGTGTCGGGCTTTCCGGACGCCGCGGGCGCCGTCGTCGCCAGCTACGTGGAGAAGAAGCCCGCGGCGGGCGCCTTCGAAATCACCGGCCCCGTGTCGAACCTCAACGCAGGCGCATCGACGTTCTCGATCAACGCGCTGACGGTCGACTACTCCGCCGCCACGGTGTCGAACGGCACGCTGGCCGCAGGCGCCACGGTCGAGGTGAAGGGCTCCACCCTGCTGGCCAGCGGCGCCCTGCGCGCCACCTCGGTCGAAGTCAAAACCGGCCTCGGCGCCCGCTCGGGCGACCAGCTCGAGCTCGAGGGCTACCTGACGCGATTCGGATCCACCGCGGACTTCGACATCAACGGGCAGCGCGTCGCCACGGACTCGGCCACGCGCTTCGAGCTGAACGGCCTGCCGCTCGCGCTGAACGCGAAAGTCGAGGCCGAGGGCTCGGTCAACTCCGCCGGGACACTCGTCGCGCGCAAGGTCGAGGTGAAGCGGGACGCCTCGACGCGGATCGTCGCGACGATCGAGAGCCTGAGCGCGCCTGCGACCCTGCGACTGCTCGGCGTCACGGTGACCGTCGATGCCGGTACGCAGTACGAGGACAAGGCCGCCAACCCCGTGCGCACCCTGACGTTCGCCGCGCTGCGGGTCGGCGATTACCTCGAGGTGCGCGGCGTCGAGGGCGCGACGGCCGGCAGCATGACCGCGGTCCAGCTCGAGCGCGACGATCTCGAGACGCGCCGCGAGTTGCGCGCCATCGCACGCAGCCCTGCCGAGCCGAACGTCACGTTGCTGGGGCAGACGGTGAACCTGTCGGGGACCACCCAGTTCCGCGACGCGGCCGATCAGCCGATCAGCCGCGCGCAGTTCTTCTCGGCGATAGCCGGCGGCAACCGCCTGATCTCGCTGACCGGCACGGCGAGCGGCGCCACGGTGTCCTGGCGCGAGGCGGAGCTGGAGAACTGAGGCTCAGCGGTAGCCGCGGGCCTGCAGCGCGAACAGTCGCGCGTAGGTCCCGTCGGCGCCCATCAGGTCGTCGTGCGAGCCGAGCTCGATGATTCGCCCGGCGTCGATCACGGCGATCTGGTCGGCCATGCGCACCGTCGAGAACCGGTGGGAGATCAGGATCGTGATGCGGTCCCGCGCCAGCTGCCGGAAGTGCTCGAACACCTCGGCCTCCGCGCGCGCGTCCATTGCCGCGGTGGGCTCGTCGAGTACGAGGATGTCGGCCTTGCTGCGCATGAAGGCGCGCGACAGCGCGATCTTCTGCCACTGCCCTCCCGAGAGCTCGCGGCCGTCGCGGAACCACTTGCCGAGCTGCGTGTGATAGCCGGCAGGCAGCGTCTCGATGAAGTCGGTCGCGCGGCCCTGGGCCGCCGCGCTGCGCCAGCGCGCCTCGTCCTCGAATGAGGGCTCGTCGCCGGCGCCGATGTTCTCGCCCACGAGCATCTGGTAGCGCGCGAAATCCTGGAAAATCACGCCGACGCGCGCGCGCAGGACCGATTCGTCCCACTCGGCCAGGTCGCGACCGTCGAGCAGGATCCGCCCCGCGTCTGGGGCGTAGAGGCGCGTCAAGAGCTTGATCAGCGTGGTCTTGCCGGAGCCGTTCTCGCCCACCAGCGCGAGGCTGGTGCCGGGACGAAGATGCAGCGTGACGTGCTCGAGGGCCGGCCGGTCGGCG
>JBIIDW010000467.1:0-2886 GCA_044238215.1 Steroidobacteraceae bacterium | reverse complement strand
ACTCTCATAGGAATGTGCTTCGACTTCATCGGAAAGGAGAAGGCCTGGTTGCGCAATCTCGAGTTGATGAAGACCGAGGTGATGCCTCGTCTGCAGCGACTCCTGAACTGACCGGCCGGGTTTCAGAACAGGGAACAGGGCGCCAGACCAGTGACGGGACCAGCCAGCGTGGAAGGAGTGTCCTCCGATCACTTCCTGTGGTCGGACCCGTTCCGGCTCGAGGACCAGCTGTCGCCCGACGAGCGGGCGATCCGCGACGCAGCCGCAGCATTCGCAACGGAACGCCTGCAGCCGCGCGTCCTGGACGCCTTCGCGCGGGAAAGTGTGGATCGCGAGATCTTTCCCGAGATGGGTGAAATGGGCCTTCTCGGCCTGACCGTTCCAGAACGTTACGGTGGCCTCGGCGCCAGCTACGTGAGCTACGGCCTGGTAGCACGGGAACTCGAGCGGATCGATTCGGGCTACCGATCGATGCTGTCCGTTCAGGCCTCGCTGGTCATGTACCCGATCCTTGCTTACGGCAGCGAGGCGCAGCGGGAACGCTACCTGCCCAAACTCGCCTGCGGCGACTGGGTCGGTGCGTTCGGGCTCACGGAACCCGACGCGGGTTCCGATCCGGGCGGCATGCTGACGCGTGCGGCACGGGCGTCCGGCGGCTACCGGTTGAATGGAACGAAGACGTGGATCTCGAATGCCCCGATCGCGGACGTATTCGTGGTCTGGGCGAAATCCGATGCCCACGGCGGCGCCATCCGGGGTTTCGTTCTCGAGCGCGGCACGAGCGGTCTGCACACGCCGCGTATCGAAGGCAAGATGTCGCTGCGCACGTCGGTCACGGGGCAGATCGTCCTCAACGATGTCGAAGTGCCGGAGTCGGCGCTCCTGCCGGGTGTCGAGGGCCTGAAAGGGCCTTTTGGCTGTCTCAATCGCGCCCGGTACGGAATCGGCTGGGGGGTCATGGGCGCCGCCGAAGCGTGCTGGCTTGCCGCGCGGCAATACGGCATCGATCGCCGGCAGTTCGGGCGTCCGCTCGCCCAGACGCAGCTCTTCCAGCGCAAGCTTGCGGACATGCAATCAGAGATCGCTCTCGGCCTGCAAGCTGCGCTTCGCATCGGCCGCCTGTTCGACGCGGGCACTGCGGCGCCCGAGATGGTCTCGATCCTGAAGCGCAACAATGCCGGCAAGGCGCTGGACATCGCACGTCTCGCCCGGGACATGCACGGTGGCAACGGAATCGCCCAGGAGTACCGGGTGATCCGTCACATGCTGAACCTCGAGACCGTGAACACCTACGAGGGCACGCACGACGTGCATGCGCTGATCCTCGGACGGGCACAGACCGGATTGCAGGCCTTCTTCTAGGACTGCGCATTGATCACATTGCCCGATGAGCAACCCGGGCTGCTTGTCGCCAACCGGAGAACCGAAGTGGTAAACCCAGACCATCGCATCCTGCACGTGAACGAGATCCGCGTGATCCCACGCGGAGGCGGCGTCGAGACGGTGCCGCTGGTTACGCACGCCTCGGTCCACGGCGCCGCGTTCACGACGGGCATGAGCGTCTACCCCGTAGGCAAGGGCGCCCCCATGCATCGTCACAACGTGGACGAGCAGGTCACGCTCCTGGAAGGCGAGGGCGAGGTCGAGATCGACGGAAAAGTGACCCCGCTGTCGCGCTACGACTCCACCTACATCCGGGGCGGCCAGGAGCATTGCTTCCGCAACACGGGCAACACTCCGATGCGGATCCTCTGGATCTATGCCTCGGGCCGGGTCACGCGGACCTTCGCAGGCAGCGACGAGGAAGTGGAGCACCTCTCCGTCCGCGACCTGATGGGCTGACGGGCGGCGCCACAGACACGGAGTTCCTGCACGATGACCGAGCCGGTTCTTGAAATCGCCGAGATCTGCATTCGCCACGGCGAGGAAGAGGCATTCATCCGCGGCGTCCGCGCGGCCGTGCCGGTATTCCAGGCAGCGACTGGGTTCCGCTCCCTCGCGCTGCGTCGTTGCATAGAGCGGCCGTCGGTCTTTCGCCTGATGATCGAGTGGGACCGGATCGAGGACCACACGATCGGCTTTCGCCAATCGGAGGGGTTTGCCCGCTGGCGCGAGCTCGTCGGCGCTCACTTCGCCAATGCTCCGGTCGTGGACCACAGCCACACGGTCGTGGAGACCTAGAGTCCTGCCAGACTGGCTACCGACCACATCGAATCCATGACTTACGACTACTGCATCGTTGGCGGCGGGATCGTCGGCGCCGCCACCGCAATGGCGCTTCTCGAGCGCGATCCTGGCGCACGCTTGCTCCTGATCGAGCGCGAAAGCAGCGTCGCTGCCCATCAGACCGGACACAACAGTGGCGTCATCCACTCAGGCATCTATTACACGCCCGGCTCGCTGAAGGCTCGCCTCTGCCGTGAGGGCGAGCAGGCGACAAAGGCGTTCTGCGACGCACAGGGTGTCCCCTATCGGGTGCCGGGCAAGCTGATCGTGGCCACGGAGGAGGCGGAGATTCCTCGGCTTCGGGCCCTCGAGGCGAATGCGGCGATCAACGGCATTGCGGTCCAGTGGCTGGACTCCACGGACGTCGCGAAGCGCGAGCCTGCCATCACCGGCCTGGCCGCCTTGTGGGTGTCGACCAGCGGGATCGTCGACTATCGCGAGGTCACGCGCGCGATGATCGACGTTGTCGCCCGAGCCGGCGCCGAGATGGTTTATGGCACCCCGGTCTCTGCCGTGCAGGATCGCGGCACCGATGTCGCCATCGTAGCCAACTCGAGGCGCTGGCTTGCGCGTCGGGCCGTCGTTTGTGCCGGCATCGACGCGGACCGACTGGCGCGACGTTCAGGCCTCGATCCGGACTTCGTGATGATCCCCTTCCGT
>JBIIDW010000466.1:0-2890 GCA_044238215.1 Steroidobacteraceae bacterium | reverse complement strand
GCCACGTTCATCGTCGTGGGCACCGCGGGCCTCGTGCTGCTGCCGCTGCTGGCGACGATCCTCGAGCCGGCGCGCCGCACCACGAGCGCCGAGCGTGCCGCGCCCTCGAGCGGCCTCGGCGCATTCGTGATGGCGCATCGGGGGTTCTATCTCCGGCACTACCTGGGCGTCGGCATCTACTCCGCGCTCGTGTACGCGGTGCTCTCGTGGACGCCGGCCATGTTCATGCGCGTGCACGCGATGCCGGCGGCGGAGGTCGGCCTGCAGTACGGACTCGTGCTGCTGGTCTGCGGCGGTCTCGGCCCGATCCTCGCCGGCACGATCGCGTCGAAGCTGGTGCAGCGCGGTGTGGCCTCGGCCTCGCTGAAGATCGTCACGGCCTGCACGGTGGCCGTGGTCCCCTGCACCATCGCCGCCTGCCTCGCACCGACGCCGCTGCTCGCGCTGCTGGCGCTGGTGCCGGGCTCGCTCGCGCTGACGGCGCCGATGGGCGGCGCGGTGCTGGCGCTGCAGGAGGCCACGCCCAACCGGCTCCGGGCGCAGATCTCGGCGCTCTACTATGTCGTGAGTTCGATCGTCGGGCTCAGCGTCGGGCCCCTCGCCGTCGCGCTGTTCACCGACCGGGTGTTCGCGGACCCGAAGTCGGTAGGACTCGCCATCGCGATCGTCGTGGCGCTGCTCGGCCCGGTGTCCGCCTGGCTCTTCAACGGCGGCCGCGGTGGCCACGGGGCGCTGGTGCGCTCACTGGCTTCCGACTGAGCGCACGCCGTCGTCGAAGGCGCGGATCCCGGCCCACTGCACGACCGCGGCGACGGCGGCAGCCGCTGCACCGACGAGCGCGAGCGACGTTCCCACCGACGCGGGAATGCCGAACACGCGGTCCGTCAGCAGTGCCACCGCCACGGGTCCGCCACCGATCCCCACGAGATTGTTCACGAACAGGAACAGCGCGGACACCTGGGCGCGCATCGTCGGCGGGGTGAGCCACTGCAGGCCAGCCGCGGCCGCGCCGAACGCGAAGGCCGAGAAGAACAGCAGCGGCCCGAGCAGCGCCACCGCGAGCCACGGCGAAGCGACCGCCGGCGCGACCGCGGCGAAGGGCAGCACGCCGAGCGCGCTGGTGAGTCCGACGCGCATGCTGCCGTCCGGCTTGCCACGTCGGCGCCAGGCATCGGCGGCGAAACCTCCGGCGACGATGCCGGAGGTGCCGAACACGATCAGCGACAGGCCGATCCAGAAGGCTGCCTCGCCGGCGGCCCAGCCGTGGACGCGCACGAACACGCTCGGTAACCACGCGATCGTGGCGTTGAACACCAGCGAGAGCAGCGCAAAGCCCGCGAAGTGGCAACCGTACGCGCGCGCGTGCCGGCGCAGCCACGCCAGCACCGCGGCGAACGGCTCGGACTTGCCGGCGGCCGTGGCCCCGCGTCTCGGCGGCTCGCGCAGCGTCAGGATCCACATCGCCACCAGCAGCCCGGGCAGGCCGACGACGATGAAAGTGAGCTGCCATGGCCGGATCTCGCCGATCACCGGCAGGTCGAGCGCCGTGGCGCTTGCCGCCGCAGCCGCTACCGCACCGCCAACCAGCAGCGCGACGCCAGCGCCGGCGAAGATCGCCGACGAATACACGCCAAGCGCGCGGCCGAGCCGGTTGGCGGGAAACGCGTCGGCGAGCATCGAGAACGCGGCGGGCGACAGCGCCGCCTCGCCGACGCCGACCCCCACGCGGGCGAGGAACAGGTCCCAGAACCCGCGGGCGAAGCCGCAGAGCGCGGTCATCGCGCTCCAGAACGCCACGCCCGCGGCGATCAGGCGTCGACGGTCCGTGCGGTCTGCGAGCCGCGCGATCGGTACGCCCAGCGTGGTGTAGAAGATCGCGAACGCGAATCCGTGCAGCAGGCCGACCTGCGTGTCGCTGATGCCGAGGTCGCGCTTGATCGGCTCCACCAGCAGGGCGAGGATCATCCGGTCGACGAACGACAGCGTGTAGGCCACGCACAGCACGCCGACGAGGTACCACGCGTAGCGCGGACCCGGTGCCTCCGGCTGGTGCATGTTCCGCGCTCCCCCTGTCGCGCCGGCCAGGCGCCAGCGCCGCGGATCGTCTCCCGCGGATGCAGCGGAGCGCAAGCGCACACCGCGGATTCACGGACATGAATTTGACAGCCGACCCCGCGCTTTGGCGTCATGCGGGTGCGCCGGCGCATCGGCGCGTGCGGAGGATTCGGCATGGCGAGCTTGCAGTCGGTAGGCCGGTGGGACGACGAGACGGACGTGCTCGTCGCGGGCTACGGTGTCGCGGGCTGTGCGGCCGCGATCGCCGCGCACGACGCCGACCCGCGCGCCGACGTGCTGGTGGTGGAGAAGATGGCCGAGCCCTGGGCAGGCGGCAACGGCCGTGCGTCCGGCCAGTCCCTGCTGATCTCCCACGACGCCGACGCGCTCTACCAGTACCAGAAGAACATGAGCTTCACCAACCCGCCGCCCGACGACATGCTGCGCGAGTGGGCGCGGCGCATGTCGCAGCTCGAGCCTTACATCGAGGCGCGGGTACGGGAAGCCGGAACGCGCTTCGTCAAGGGCAGCGGCTGGTCCGAGGGCGAGGCCGTCTACGAGTTTCCGGAGTACGGCGCAGAGAACGCGGTGGCGTACAACGCGATCATCATGCCGATCCCGAGCGGCGTCTGGATCACCATGAAGACCTGCGTCGAGAAGCGTCCGCGCATACGCCGGCAGTTCGAATCGCCGATCGTCGACCTCGTGCAGGACCCCGACACGCTCGAGGTCTTCGGCGCGATCGTCGAACAGGGCGGCCGGCGCCGGGCGATCCGCGCACGCCGCGGCGTGGTGCTGGCCACGGGCGGCTACGAGGCCGACCTCGACATGCAGC
>JBIIDW010000024.1:0-10408 GCA_044238215.1 Steroidobacteraceae bacterium | reverse complement strand
CGCGGCCTGCGGCTCGACCACCGGGATGCCGAAAGCGCGCAGCAATGCACGCGACTCGGCGCCGGTCAGCAGCGTGCGCGATTCCGCGCGGGCCGCCGCGAGCACCGCACGCGCTGCCGGCAGGTCGATCCCCGCCGGCGGCGGCGCCGCGGCGGCGAGCGTCGCGGCGGCGCGCCCGGCCTGGTTGCGGGACCAGGCGGCGACGTGCGCGAACGTCTCGACGGCCGATTCCGGCTTGCCAAAGGTCGGGATACCCGCGTGCTGCAGCAGCGCGCGCGCCTCGCTCACCGAGGCGTCGCCCATCCAGCAGGCCAGCACGGGCTTCGTCGCGCCGCGTACCCGCGCGCGCAGCGCTTCCGCGATGCGGGTCGGGGCCGTCATCGCCTGCGGCGTCAGCATCACCAGCAGGCCGTCGACGCCGTCGTCGGCCAGGCAGGCGGCCACTGCCGCGTCGTAGCGCACCGCATCCGCGTCGCCGATCAGGTCGACCGGATTGCCGTGCGACCAGTGCGCCGGCAGCGCGGCCTGCAGCGCGGCGACGGTCGCGGGCGCCAGCGTCGCCAGTTCGACGTCGAGGTCCGCGTCGGCGGCGCGGTCGGCGGCGAGCACGCCTGGCCCGCCCGCATTGGTGATCACGGCGAGCCGACGGCCGACGGGCCGCAGGCCGTCGGCCAGCGCCTGTGCCGTGGCCACCAGCTGTCCGAGCGTGCGCACCCGCACCGCGCCCGCGCGGCGCACCACGGCGTCGAAGACGTCGTCGGCGCCGACCATCGCCCCGGTGTGCGACACCGCGGCGCGCACGCCGGTCGGGTGGCGGCCCGACTTCAGGATGAACACAGGCTTCGCGGCCGCGGCAGCGCGCAGCGCCTCGACGAAGCGGCCGGCCTCGCGGATGCCCTCGACGTACAGCAGGATGTGGCGGGTGGCGGGATCCTGCGTGAGGTAGTCGAGCGCCTCGCCGAAATCGACGTCCGTCGAGGCGCCCAGCGACACCAGGCTCGAGAAGCCGATGCCGCGCGGGCGCGCCCAGTCGATCAGGGCCGTGCAGATCGCCCCGGACTGCGACAGCAGGCCCAGCGCGCCGGGCGACGCCCCACCCAGGGCGAAGGTGGCGTCGACGCCGAGGGACGGGCGCATCAGCCCGAGGCAATTGGGGCCGAGCACGCGCACGCCGTGGCGGCGCGCCGCCGCACGCAGCTCGCGGTCCAGCGCCGCGCCCGCCGCGCCCGCCTCGCCGAAGCCGGCGGAGATCACTACGGCGGCGCGGATGCCGAGGCGCCCGGCGTCCTCGATCAGCCCCGGCACGGTCGCCGCGGGCGTGGTGACGACGAGCAGGTCGACGGGCTCGCCGAGCGCGGCGACGGACGGCACGCAGCGCACGCCCTGCACGGTCGGGTACTTCGGGTTCACCGCGACGAGGCGCCCGGCGAAGCCCGCAGCGCGCAGGTTCGCCAGCACCACCGCGCCGATGGCGCCGGGACGCTCCGTCGCGCCGGCGACGGCGATGGACCCGGGTTCGAACAGCGGGGCCAGGGGGTGGCGCGGGGAAGGATCGGGCATGGCAACATTGTCCCCGAGCGTCGCGGCGCTTGCATGCCGGCGCGCCCGTCCCGGACCTGTGGCAGATACCTACTCGTGACGATGCATCGAACGACACGAATCCGCTCCGGCCTCATCGTGCTGCTGCTCGCCCTGCTCGGCGGTTGCGGCGTCAATCCCGTGACCGGCAAGCAGGAACTGCAGTTCGTGTCCGAGGAGGCCGAACTGGAGATCGGCGCGCAGCAGTACGCGCCGTCGCGGCAGAGCCAGGGCGGCGACCTGGTCGCCTTTCCCGAGGTCTCGAGGTTCGTCGCCGAGGTCGGTGGCCGGCTCGCGGCGGTGTCCGACCGGGAGCTGCCCTACGAGTTCGTCGTGCTCAACAGTTCGGTGCCGAACGCGTGGGCGCTGCCGGGCGGCAAGATCGCCGTGAACCGCGGGCTGCTGACTGCGCTCGACAACGAGGCCGAGCTGGCCGCGGTGCTCGGCCACGAGATCGTGCATGCCGCCGCGCGCCACGGCGCCAAGGCACAGGAGCGCGGCGTGCTGCTGCAGGCCGGCGTGCTGGCCGCACAGGTCGGCGTGATGCTCGGCGATGCCGACGCCGACGTCGGCAACCTGCTCGTGCTCGGCGCCGGAGTGGGCGCGCAGCTGATCAACATGAAGTACGGCCGCGGGGCGGAGCTGGAGTCGGACCTCTACGGCATGCGCTACATGCAGCGCGCCGGCTACGACCCCGCCGCGGCGGTGACGCTGCAGGAGAAGTTCGTGGCGCTGGCCAGCAAGGACGGCGCCCGGCGGGCGAGCTGGCTCGAAGGTCTGTTCGCCTCCCACCCGCCGTCGCAGGAGCGCGTCGAGCGCAATCGCGCGACGCTCGCGGCGGGCGGCCCGGGCGGCACGCTGGGCGCGGAGCGTTACGCGGCGGCGCTGGCGCCGCTGCGCGCGGCGAAGCCGGCCTACGACAAGGCCGACGAAGCGGTGGCGGCGGCGGAGCGCAAGGACTATGCACGCGCCCGGGCGCTGGCCGACGAGGCGGCAGGGCTGCTGCCGCGCGAGGGGCGCTTCCAGCAGCTGCTCGGCGACATCGCCCTGGCCCAGAAGCAGCCGCAGCGCGCACTCGCACACTACGACAGGGCCCTCGCGCTCGACCCCGGCTACTTCGGCGGCCACCTCGGCGCGGGGCTGGCCGCCTTCCGGCTCGGCGCGGCGGATCGCGCGCGCCAGGCGCTGGCGCGCAGCGCGGAACTGCTGCCGACGGCGCCCGCGCTATACCACCTCGGCCTGCTGGCGAAGCGCGCCGGCGATCGCGACGCGGCGATGCGCTACTTCAGCGCGGCCGCGGAATCGAACAGCGACTTCGGCCGCCAGGCCACGGTGGAGGTGCTGCGCGAGGACCTGCCGCGCAACCCCGCGCGGTATCTCGCCACCGCGGCGCAGCGCGATGGCCGCGGCGCGCTGGTGATCGTGGTCGAGAACCGGACGTCGGTGCCGCTCGCCGAAGTTCAGGTGACACCCGAGCTGGTCGGCGCCGGCGGCGGGGTCGAGCAACGCGGCACACCGCTGCGGATCGGCCGGCCGCTCGAACCGGGCGAGCGCGTGGTGCTCGACGCCGGCGTCGGGGCGGTGGGCGACGACGCGCTGGCGCGCACGCGCGTGCGCGTCGACTACGCGAGGGCCGTCGAGCCGTGAGCGGCGATCGCGTACGCGCGCCGCAGCTCAGTTGGCCTGCAGTCCTCCGGTGAGCACGATCCGCATCGCCTCTTCCACCGAGAGGTCGGTGGCCTCGATCTGGTCACGCGGCAGGTAAACGGTGTAGCCGCCGATCTGGTAGCTCATCGGCAGGTAGACCGCCACCAGCCCGTCGCCGGCCGCGAGCCCGCGCACGCTGGCGTTCTCCTGGGTCACGAAGCCGATCACGCGGCCGGGCCCGAACCGCACCATCACGACGCGCTCGAGCTCGCGCTTGCGCGCTGCAGGCCCCACCAGGTTGGTGAGGTCGCGCAGCGCGGAGTACACGGTCTTGACCACCGGCACGCGCAGCAGCAGCGACTCGCCGAACTGCAGGCTGCGGCGCACCACGTAGGCGTTCACCAGCAGGCCGACGACGAACAGCAGCAGGAAGCCCGCGACGAGACCCATCCCGGGCCGATAGAACTGTGCCGGCAGCAGCAGTTTCAGCGGGCCCGACAGCAGGCCCTCGGTGGTGACGCCGAGCCAGTAGACGAGATAGATCGTCAGACCGATCGGCAGGATCGCCAGCAGGCCCTTCAGCAGGATGCGCCCAAGACGACTCATTGGCGCAGCAGCACGACGATGACCGTGCCCAGCGACAGCAGGGTCACCAGCAGCAGGGCGCCGGTCACCAGCGCCGTCACGCGCGCCTGCCGGTGCAGCACCACCACGGCCTCGGAGAGCTTGGCGAGCTGGCTCGCCATGTCCGCGACCAGTTCAGCCTGGCGGCGCTCGTTGTCCTCGAGCGCGGCCAGCCGCTGCTGCAGCGCCGCCAGCGACGGGGTCGCGCCCTCGCCCGCGCCGGCCCCGGCCGACCGCAAGGCCGCGCCCTGCACGGCCGGCGGCGGGCGCTTCGCGCGCTGCAGCAGGTCGCGGGACAGCTCCAGGATGGGCGGGACCCACTGCAGTATCTGGGTCCAGGGTACGGGCATCGGCAAGACCCTCGCGACTGGCGAAGTGGCTGCACCAAAGGGCAGCCTTATTATACTCTGCCGGGAAAGTCCGTTTGCTGCGCCGCATACACATCGGCCCGGGAGCGGACCACGACAATCACAAAGGGATGGAACGGGGGGCAACATGAATCGATCTTCAGGACGTGCAACCACCGTGCTGCTCGCGCTGCTCGCGAGCGTGGTCGCACTCGTCGCGGCCATGCCGCTGGCCGAGGCCCAGTGGGGCGGAACGGCGGGCGGCGAAATGCGCGTGCGCTGCGATTCCCCGGGCGGACGCGACCGGTTCTGCCCGGCGGAGAACGACGGCCGCGTGCGGCTGCTGCGCTCCTACGGCGGCGCGCCGTGCATCGAGGGCCAGACCTGGCGGCACGACCGCGGCGGCATCTACGTGCGCGGCGGCTGCATCGGCGAGTTTGGCTACGTGAGCTATTCGGGCAGCGGCGGCGGCTGGGGCAACAACAACGCCAGCGGCCAGGTCGAGATCCGCTGCGAGTCCGACGACGGCCGCGAGAACTTCTGCGCGGTCGACAACCGCGAGGTGCGGCTGCAGCGCACGCTGAGCCGCGCGCCCTGCGTCGAGGGCGACAGCTGGCGGCGCGACCGTCGCGGCGTCTACGTGCGCAACGGTTGCCGTGGGCAGTTCATCGCCTTCACTTCGGGTGGCGGCAGCGGTGGCGGCTGGGGCGGCGGCAACGCCGGCGGCGGCTGGGGCAGCGGCGGCGGCAACTGGCAAGGGCCGGCGCAGACGGTCCAGATCCGCTGCCAGTCGATCGGTGGCCGCTGGGGTGCCTGCCCGGTCGACATCCAGGGCGAGATCCGGCTCGTGCGCAAGGAGAGCCACGCGGACTGCATCCGCAACTGGACCTGGGGCAACCTGCGCAACGAGGCGATCTGGGTCAGCAACGGCTGCCGCGCCGTGTTCGAGGTGCGCGGCGGCTACGCGGCGGGCCGGGCGATCATGGAAGGCGCGGGCGACGCGCCGCCGGGCGTCCGGCGCGAGGCGCCAGGCGTCATGCGCGACGAAGCCGACATGCGCTGATCGTCGCAGAACGTCTTTCTCCGCAAGGAACTCGTGCCGATCGGGAAAAGAATTGCAAAGCTGAGACCGGGGTGACGCAGTCCTCTTCCGGACTGCGTCACCCCTGCGCAGACTCCACCCACGCCCAACGGGTTCCCCGACGGAGAGTGGACCATGCGCCGAGTCCAGATTGCGTGTCTGCTGCTCCTCGCGGGCTGTGGTGGAGGCGGCGGCTCCTCCCCGCAAACTGCGGCGGTGTCCGCGCCGAACCGGGCCCCCACGGTGGCGAGCGCCAACGCCGACCAGACCGCGACGGTCGGTGCCTTCTTCCAGTACGACGCAAGCCGCTCGGGCGCGGCGTTCTCCGACCCTGACGGCAACGCGCTGAGCTACCGCGTGACGGTCTCGCCTGCCGCGCCGGGCCTCACGGTTGCGGGGGCCGTGCTGTCCGGCACGCCCACGACTGCCGGCAGCCACACGGTCACGATCACCGCGGACGACGGCCAGGGCGGCACCGCCAACGACGACTTCGTACTGCAGGTGCGCCTGCCGCCCGACGTGCCCGTGCTGCCGGCCACGCTGGCGGGCTACGCTGACGCGAGCATCGCCCTGCCCCGGCACTTCACCGCGGGCCCGGGCAATCCCTCGGCGGCCGACAACACGCCTCCGGGCAACGCGGTGACCAACGCCGGGGCCACCCTTGGGCGCGTGCTGTTCTACGACCGCCGGCTCTCGGCCAACGACTCGGTGTCCTGCGGCTCGTGCCACCAGCAGGCGCGCGGCTTCGCGGACCCGGCACGCTTCAGCACCGGGTTCCAGGGCGGGCGCACCAACCGCCACTCGATGGGTCTCACCAACGCGCGCTGGTATGCGCGCGGGCGCTTCTTCTGGGACGAGCGTGCGGCGACGCTCGAGGCGCAGGTGCTGGTGCCGATCCAGGACGCCACCGAGATGGGGATGACGATCCCGCAGCTCGTGACCAAGCTCTCCACGGCGGGCTTCTACGGGCCGCTGTTCACCGCCGCCTTCGGCGACCCGCAGATCACGGGCGACCGCATTGCCCGCGCGCTTGCACAGTTCGTGCGGGCGATGGCGTCCTACCGAAGCAGGTACGACTCCGCGTTCGTCAACGGCGTGCCGAACTTCACGGTCGCGTTGACGGCCCAGGAAGAACTCGGCCGCAATCTCTACGAGGGACGCGCGCGCTGCGTGGTCTGCCACGGCACCGTCGCGCACATCAGCGACAACCTCCACAACAACGGCCTGGACGCGGTCGTCACCGACGCAGGCGCCGGCAACGGGCGCTTCAAGTCGCCTTCGCTGCGCAACGTGGCGGTGCGGGCGCCGTTCATGCACGACGGCAGGTTCGCGACGCTGCGCGAGGTGATCGACCACTACGACAGCGGCGTGCGCGACAGCGCGAACCTGTCACCGGTGCTGCGCGGCCCGGACGGAACGCCCCGGCGGCTGAACCTCACCGAGGCGGAGAAGCTGGCGCTGCTCGCCTTCCTCGGCGCGCTGACCGACGACGCACTGCTCGCCGACCCGAAGTTCGCGGACCCGTTCCCGCGCTGACGGAGGGGGGCCAGGAGGCCCTGGGGCCACGCTGCCCCTTGGGCCGATGGCCTGCGACACGGCGGCGCGTTCAGAATGATGGGAGCATGCCGCAATGCCTCCCGCCTGACCCCGTGGAACTCCTCAGGTCGCGCGTCGAGCAGCTCGCAAGCGAGCTCGACCGGCTGGCCGGCGATCCCGCGCTGGAGTCCGGCCTCGCCCCACGCATCCAAAACCTCGCCCGGGAGGCACGCAGCCTGTGCCAGCCGGAGCCGGCCTCAGGCCTGACCCCGCGCGAGAGCGAGGTCGTGCGCCTGCTGGCCGCGGGTCACACGATGCCGCAGGCCGCCACGCTCCTCGGCATCCGCCCGCGCACCGTCGCATTCCACAAGTACCGCGCGATGGAGGCGCTGGGCGCCCGCAGCAGCGCGGAACTCGTCTCAATGGCGGTCCGCAGGGGCCTCGCCTAGGGCGAGGGCACGATGGCGACCCAGCCGTCGCCCGGGTCGAAGCTGCGGATGAGCTCCACGTCCCGCGCCGTACCGCCCCCGAGATCCTTCTGGAACACGACACCGTCCTGGTTGACGATGAACGTCTGCACGCCGCTGCGGCCGTACTCCGCGGGCCAGGCCACCAGCGCGAAGCCTCCGGTCAGCAGCCCGTCGACGAAGTAGTCGCGTGGGCCGCCGTTGGCGCTGGGCCCCTGGGCGTAGAGCATCCGGTAGTAGTAGCCGTGATACGGCTTGCGGCTGCCCCCGGTCGCCGCGAGGTAGCCCTCGGCCGCAGCGCCTGCGACGAAAGGCCCCGCCGGGCTCGGCGGCTCGCCCGGAGCCGTCTCCCAGTACAGCCCGTTCTGCATGCCGGGGTCGCTGACGAGCTTCAGCGCATAGATGCCCGCCGGGTCGCCGTCACGACCCTGCGACGCGTACTGCTGCTGGGCGGTGACGTAGGCCCGGGCCACGTCGATCGCCGCCAGCTCGTTCTCACCGATGCGGCGCGCCGCCAGTTCCTCGACGCCCGCTGCGCCGTCGAACTGCCAGCGACCGTCCACGACCCGGAGCGGCACCGGCAGCGGCCAGTCGTTCTCGCCGACGAGGAGCGTGCGCGCGCCGTTGCCGGCGTCGACGAGCGCGTGGCGGCGGTCGTAGGCCTCGATGAACCGGGCACGATCCGCTGCGTCCTGCACGTCGTCGCCCGAGGACACGACGGATTCGCTGCCGGGCCCAAGCAGGCGCGCCATCGCCGGGCGGTCGCCGCTGCGCAGCGCGGCGACCAGTTCGGCGACGGCCTCCTCGGCCGTGTCGAAGCTGGCGTGCGACGCGCCGCCTCGGCCCGAGCAGCCGCCGAGCAGGGCGAGGACGAGTATCGAGAGCAGGCCGAGGGCCGGGGCGCGATGCAGGTGCCGGGTGTTCATGCGTGGATTCTCCATGGTCCGTCGCGCCGGGTCAGCGCGCCTGGCGGCGGGCAGCGCCGGCGGCGGCACCTGCGCCCTGGGGCATGCTCTGGCGGCCGCGGGCGCTCGCCGCGCGCTCCGCCGAGCCGCCGCGCGCCATGCCGGACATCGCGGTGTCGCGCGACGAACCTGCGTTGTAACCGAAAGACGGCGCCGGGCGGTTCGCCGGCATCGCGCTGCGATCGGCCGGCGACGGCCGGCTCATCGGTACAGGCCGCGCCGTGGGGACTGGCCGCTCAGGCATCGCAGGCCGGGCACCCGCATAGCTGCCCTGCACCTTGGCCGGCGCCCTCACCGCGTCCTTGCCGGCAGGCCCCCTCGCGGCGGTCGGGACCTTGGCGGCGGGCGCCTTGGCGGCGGGCCGCGCCGCGGCCGGCTGCGAGTAGCCGGGCGTTGCCGCGGCAATCCGCTCACGCGGATCCGACGGCGCGCCGGCCTTGCTCGTCGGCCGGCCGGCCCGGTTTGCGCCGGCGTAGCTGCTCTGGCCCCGCCAGTTGGAGGCCGTGAGATTCGGCGCCGGCGGCCTGATGTCGGCCGGGCGCGGGCGCGGCGCGCGCTGGTTCAGTTCGCGCAACTCCGGGCGATTACCGCGCGCGGCCGTGATCGGGCTGCTGACCGCGCGCGGACGGTAACCCGTCGAGCCCGGGCGGCTGCCGTTTCCGTAGCGGTCCCAGTAGCCGTTGCCCGGCCGGTTGTTGTTGATGATGATCGTGCCGTTGTTCTGGAAGCCGCTGTTGTATCCGGGAGGCCGCACGTAGCTGCTGCCCGGGTAGAAGCCGCCGCCGTAGACGGGCCGGTAGGGGTAAGGCGGGTAGTAGGGCATGCCGCCGTAGCCGTAGTTCGGGTAGTAGTAGCCATAGCGGCGGTAGTCGTCGTCATCGTCGAAGAGCTCGTTGACGAGGATGCCGGCGCCGAACGCGAGCACGCCGGTGGCCACGAGCGCACCCGTGCTGCGGCCTTCCTTCTTCTCCGTGGTGACCGTGGTCGCGGGCGAGGCGACCGGCACCGCCGTCGTCGCGGCCGCAGGCGCCGGTGCGTAGGCCGCGACCGGATCGTACTGCGGCACGTAGACGACCTCGGGCTTGGGAGGCTTCAGGACGATGACCTCCTTCTGCTCCTGCACGGTCTTCTCGACCTTCAGCCGGTCGGAGCTCGACAGGTTGCCGACCGAGACGGCCTGGGCCCGCAGCCGCTGCACCGCGTCGAGGACGCCGGCCTGGTCGGCCGTGAAGGCCTGACCGAGTTCCGTCGTCCAGGCCATCTGCAGGCACATCATGTCGACGGTCTCGGGGAACTGCACCAGAGCGCGGACAGGCGGCGTGAAGCCGACCGTCGCGGCGGCCGCGTCCAGCGCCTTGCCCTTCAGTGCTTCGTTCGCGATCAGCCAGTTGCCGGCGTCGAGCACTTCCTGGGGATTGGTCGAGGCGATCAGCACCTGCGACAGCACCGGGTCGGGGTACAGCGCGACCGGTGCGAGCAGTTCCTCGAGCGCCTCCGGCGTCCAGGCGCGATCGACCGCAGCGGTCGCGGTGGCCGGCGGCCCGGTCGGCGCCGCGTCCGGCGCGACGGCGGCGGATGTCGCAGCGGGGGCCGCGGGCGCGGCTTCCGTAGCGGGCGCGCCGCCGGCGGGCGGAGCGGCCGCGGCGGGCGGCTCCTTGCCGGCGCAGGCGGCGAGGAGCAGGGCGGCGCCGGTGGCCAGGGTGATGGAGGCCGAGGGCAGGACTTTACGGGTAGCGCGCACGGGGATCTCTCCCCCCGGGGAATCCGGGTTGCGCCGGGCACGTTATCGGCCTGCCCCTCACCCCGACACTGTCATAACTGACAGGCCGCCCGAAAGGGCAAGGCGCGGCCGCCCCGTGCCGTGGCTGCGCCGCCTCAGGCGGCGGCGCTGACCTGCGTCGCCGGCGCGCTGCTGCGGATCAGGTGGTCGAAGGCCGACAGCGCCGCGGTCGAGCCGGCACCCATGGCGATGATGATCTGCTTGAACGGCACCGTGGTGGCGTCGCCCGCGGCGAACACGCCGGGCACGGAGGTGTGACCGCGCTCGTCGATCAGGATCTCGCCGCGCGGCGAGAGGTTCACCGTGCCCTTCAGCCACTCGGTGTTCGGCAGCAGCCCGATCTGCACGAAGATGCCCTCGAGCTCGATCGTGCGCAGTTCGCC
>JBIIDW010000465.1:0-2897 GCA_044238215.1 Steroidobacteraceae bacterium | reverse complement strand
GCTCGGGCCCGACGTAGGCGATCTCGTCCTTCAGCAGGTAGGGCTGCGCCTGCCAGCGGCCGCCGCGGCGGTAGCGCCGCGTTCCGCGA
The DNA here is from genome assembly GCA_044238215.1 of Steroidobacteraceae bacterium. Taxonomy (GTDB): domain Bacteria; phylum Pseudomonadota; class Gammaproteobacteria; order Steroidobacterales; family Steroidobacteraceae; genus UBA964. The sequence goes on along the minus strand of JBIIDW010000465.1, from coordinate 2,808 downwards.
TCCGGGTCCGGCCAGACGTCGCCGGCGACCAGCTTCAGCAGCTGGGTCTTGCCGGCGCCGTTCGCACCCGTGACGACCCAGCGCTCGCCGGCGCGGATCCGCCACGACACGCCGGCGAGGACGGCGCGGCCGTCGCGGTGCAGGTCGACGCCCGAGAGCTCGACCTCGACGAAGCGGGCGGCGGAGCGGGTCAAGGGTCGCGGCGCGCGCCGAACACGAACCAGGAGCCCGCGCCGTGCGGCGGCGCCTCGAGCTCGCCGCGCAGGAAGCGCGCGTAGCGCTCCTCGCCAAAGCTCGTGTACTCGGGCACGCGCGCGGTGAACGCGGCTTCGCGCGCGAACCCGGCGTCCGCGCAGAGCTCGGCAGGCTCCTGGGCACGGAACCCGGTGTAGTGCGGCTCGTTGTTGTTGGCCGTGTCCCAGTTCCAGAAGAAGTTGTCCCAGGCGCTGGCCGCCGCCTCGTTCGGCAGCTCCATGTGGACCATCAGCCCGCCCGGGGCGAGCAGCCGCCGGCACTCGCGCAGCACCGCCCGCGTGTGCTTCAGCGGGATCTCGTGCAGGAAGAACGTCGACACGATCAGGTCGAAGTGGCCGTCGGGGAAGCCGGTCGCGGCCGCGTCCCGCTGGCTGAAATGCACCGGCACGCCGGCGTGCTCCGCGAGGGCGTGCCCGTAGCGCAGCGCGGGCGCGGCAAGGTCGATGCCGTGCAGCTCCGCCCCGGGGAAGTGCCGCGCGTAGGGCAGCAGGTTGCGGCCGGACGTGGTCGCCATGTCGAGGATGCGACGCGGCGCGAAATCCGGCCGGCTGCGGCGGATCCAGTAGCCGATCGAATCGCCGACCGCCCCGGCGCGGCGCCGGAACGAGCCGATGGCCTGCAGCACCTGGCCGCCGTGCAGCACGACCGCGCCCTGCGCGACATCGTCCGGCGCGTGCTCGGTGTGGAAGGAGCCGGGCGCGAGGTGCACGTCGAGGGCAGTGAGGTAGCGCGGCAGCTCCAGCCCCGGCTGCAGCTGCAGCGTCCCGCCCGCCGGACGCCGACGCCCGAGCTCCCCCGTCAGTGCCAGCATGTCCGGCAGCGCACGCTCGACCGCGGGGATGACGGACTGGTACGCCATCTCCTGGGAGTGGTAGCGCACGGTGCTGTAGAAGCGCTGCGACAGCTCCGGCGCCATCGCGCGCTCGATCGCGCGCCAGTCGGCCGGCGGCTCGCCGCGTGCGCGCAGCGCGGGCTCGACGCGCTCTTCCCAGTCGCGCCGCATGCCCGCGCGCAGCTCGCCCATGGCCAGCTTGCGCAGCATCGACACGAAGGACTGGCGGGCGCGCTCGTCGTGCGTCGGGCGCACCAGCGATTCGATGTCGGTCGCGGCCGCGGCCACGGCGCTCAGGACCCGGAACCGCAGCGCTGCACCGACTCGACCACGGCGCGCGTCCACGCCGCCGGCTCGTCGAAGGCCATGTTCGCGCTCTTCGACTCGACGCGCACGTAGCTGAAGTCCGGCCGCAGTTCGCGCACGCGCGCGTCGGTGTAGTCGAGCAGATCCTCGCCGTTGGCGAGTACGACGACGGGCACTCGCAGCGCGCGCAGCGTGGCCGCCATGTCGTAGCGGAACACGGCGTGGTGGCCGTACCACTCGTCGGGGCCCGACAGGAACAGCGTCACCAGCGACCAGTGCAGGCTCTCCGGGGTTCCCGCGACGCGCCCGCTGAGGAAGGTCCAGCGGTCCGTGAGATGCGAGCCGTCCGCGCGGTAGCTCTGGTCCCAGTGGGGGGCGTCGAGGCGCGCCCTGGCCTCGGCCGCGGTGTACAGCGGCACGCCGTTCAGGACGAGGCAGCCGACGCGGTCCGGATCCACGCGCGCGATCTCGCTGCCGATCGTCACGCCGGTGTGGTGCCCCGCCAGCACGACGCGGGTCAGCCCCAGCGAATCGAGCGTCTCGCGGATCGCGCCGGCGTAGTCGGCGATCGACGGCGGGGTCTTCAGCCGCGACGACAGGCCGTAGCCCGGCGTGTCGATCGCGATCGAGCGGATGCCGCGCGCCGCGAGTTCGGACTGCACGCGCGTGAAGTACACGTGCGACCACGGCACCTGGTGCAGCAGCACGTACACCGGCGTGCCGGCGGCCACGCCCGCGGCGGGCCGGACGTCCTGGTAGTGCACCTGGCCGAGCGCCGTGCGGGCGTACCCGCGCTCGGCGGACACGCCCTCGCCGGGAACCGCGCCGAGCACGACGCGCCCGTCGACCGGCGTCGCCGCACCGACCGGCGCCGCCGCCGCCAGCGCGAGCGACGCCGCCAGGGCGACCACGGTCGCGCGGCTCATGCGCCACCCAGCGGCAGGCGCTGACCGAGCACCCGGCCAAAGCTCAGCGCCGGCGTGACCATCATGCCGCCGACGAAGGACTTGCCCTGGGTCTGGCCGGCCCCGAGCAGTTCGCCCGCCGCATAGAGGTTGCGGATCGGCTCGCCGCCCGGGCGGACGACGCGCAGCTCGCGATCGACCGCCAGTCCCACCGTCGAGGTCGTGGAGTGGCCCTGGTGGCGGATGGCGTAGAACGGCCCCTTCTCGATGCGCCGCGGCATGTGCTGCCGGCCGAGCCGGTCGCTGCGCCGGTCGACCGCCGCGTTGTACTCCGCCACGGTGCGCACCAGCCCCGCCGGATCGATGCCCGCGGCCGTGGCGAGCGCCTCGATCGAGTCGGCCTTCGTGAACCAGGCATGCACGCCGAAGGTCTCGCGCAGCTGCTCGCGGCTCCACGGCTCCAGCCCCGAGCCGTTGGCGACGCCCGGCGGCGCAGCCGCGAGGATCGCC
>JBIIDW010000464.1:0-2922 GCA_044238215.1 Steroidobacteraceae bacterium | reverse complement strand
GCTCGGAAGCCGACTTCTACGGCTCGATGGACGGCGCCAGCAAGTTCGTGCGCGGCGACGCCACCGCCGGCATCCTGATCCTGATCATCAACCTGCTCGGCGGCATCGCCATCGGCACGATGATGCACGGCATGGACATGGGCGACGCCGGCCGCACCTACGCGCTGCTGACGATCGGTGACGGCCTGGTCGCGCAGATCCCGGCGCTGCTGCTGTCGACCGGCGTCGCCGTGATCGTCACGCGCATGTCGCGCGAGCAGGACATGGGCGGCGAGATGGTGCAGCAGCTGTTCGGCGACCCGCGGCTGGTGGCCGTCGCCGCCGTGGTGCTGGGCGCCTTCGGCGTGATCCCGGGGATGCCGAACCTGGCGTTCCTGGGCATGGCGGCGATCTGCGGCGGCGCCGCGTGGATGCTGCAGCGCCGGCGGCTCGCGCTCAGCGCCGCGCCGCCCCTGCCGGCCAAGGCGCCGCCGCCCACGGAGGCCCGCGAGCTGTCCTGGGACGACGTCCAGCCGGTCGATCCGATCGGCCTGGAGGTCGGCTACCGGCTCGTGCCCATGGTGGACAAAGGGCAGGGCGGCGAACTGCTCGCGCGGATCCGCGGCGTGCGGCGCAAGCTGTCGCAGGACCTCGGCTTCCTGGTGCCGGCGGTGCACATCCGCGACAACCTCGAGCTCGGCCCCAACGCCTACCGCATCCAGCTGGCCGGCGTGCCGGTGGGCGAGGGCATGGTCTATCCGGACCGTGAGCTCGCGATCAACCCCGGGCGCGTCTTCGGCACGCTGCAGGGGATAGAGACCCGCGACCCCGCGTTCGGCATGGAGGCGGTCTGGATCGAGCCGGCGCTGCGCGAGCACGCGCAGGCGATCGGCTACACGGTCGTCGACGCGACCACCGTCGTCGCCACGCACCTCAGCGCGGTGTTCCAGCAGCATGCGCACGAGCTCCTCGGCCACGAGGAGGTGCAGCAGCTGCTGAACGGGCTCGCGAAATCGACGCCCAAGCTGGTCGAGGACCTCGTGCCCAAGCTGCTGCCGCTGGCGGTGGTCGTCAAGGTGCTGCAGGGCCTGCTGGTCGAGCGGGTGCCGGTGCGCAACCTGCGCGCGATCCTCGAGTGCCTCGCCGAGCATGCGCCGCGCAGCCAGGATCCGCAGGCGCTGGTCGCGCAGGTGCGCGTCGCGCTGTCGCGGCAGATCGTCCAGGACATCGCCGGCCTCGGCGCGGAACTGCCGGTGATCACGCTGGAGCCGGAACTCGAGCAGCTGCTGGCCGGCTCGGTCGCTCCCGGCGCAGCCACGCCCGGCCTCGAGCCCGGACTCGCCGAACGCCTGCAGCAGCGCCTCGCCGAGGGCGCACAGCGCCAGGAGACGGCGGGCCAGCCCGCGGTCCTGCTGGTGCCGCCCGCGCTGCGCCCCACTCTCGCGCGCTTCGTGCGCGCCAGCGTGCCGCAGATGCACGTCATCGCCTGGAATGAAATCCCCGACAGCCGCCGCGTGCGGCTGGTCTCGACCGTAGCCAAGTAGCCCAGCGAGCCACACGATGCAGATCAAGCGCTATACCGCCCCCGACATGCGACAGGCCCTGCGGCTGGTCCGTGACGAACAGGGTCCCGACGCGGTGATTCTCTCGAGCCGCAAGCTCGACGGACGCGTGGAGGTGACGATCGCCATCGATCCGGAGGAAGTCGAAGCCGCCGTGGCGATGGCCGAGGCGGCGCCGGCACGCGGCTTCGAAGCGCTCCTGGCCACCCAGCCACCGGCGCCCGCGGCGGAGCCTGCGGCGGCGGTCCCGGCGGCAGCCACGCCGATGACGGCGCCGGCGCCGGCCCGCAACGACGACGCGCTGAACGAGGAGTTGCGCAGCCTGCGGCGCATGCTGGAAAAGCAGCTCGCGGCGCTGGCCTGGAACGATCTGACGCGGCGCGAGCCGGTGGCGGCCGAACTGCTGAGGGAGCTGACGGAGTTCGGCTTTTCGCGCGAACTGTCGGCCCAGGTCGTCGACGGCGTCGGTGCCGGACTCGACTACACCCGCGCACGCCGGCTGGCGATCGCACGCCTCGCCGATCGCGTCGCTGTCCTCGGCGACCGCTGGACGGAGTACGGTGGCCGCGTCGCACTGGTCGGTCCCTCGGGCTGCGGCAAGACCACGGCGATCGCGCGGCTGGCGGCGCGCTGGGTGATGCGGCACGGACCGTCGCAGGTGGCGCTGGTCTGCGCCGACGAGCAGCGGCTCGGGGCGCGCGAGGAGCTCGCCCGGATCGGCCGGCTGCTCGGGGTCGCGACCTTCGCGGTCGACAGCCTCGAGCAGCTGCCAGGGCTGCTGGCGCGCCTCGAGGATCGGCGACTGGTGCTGGTGGACACGGCCGGCAGGGGGCCGCGCGACGCCGGGCTCGACTCCCAGGTTGCGGCGCTGCGCGCCGTCCCGGGCGGCCTCGAGACCGCGCTGGTGCTTGCCGCGACGACGCAGGCAGGGGCGATCGAGGAGACCGTGGCGCGGTACGCGACGGCTGCGCCGACGGCGTGCATCCTGACGCGTACCGACGAGTGCGCGAGCCTGGGTGGTGCGCTCTCCGCGCTGATCAGCGCAGGCCTGCCGGTGGCCTACGTCAGCGACGGTCCGCGGATCCCGGACGACCTGCGTCCGGCGCGGGCCCTCGACCTGGTCTGCCTTGCGGTGCAGCTGGCGGAGCGCAGCGGCGCCGCGGCCGACGAGGACATGCTGTCGCGACGCTTCGGGGGGCGCAGCGATGCAGCCTGAAGTCCGTGCCCGCGCAGGGCAGGCCACCGCAGCGGGAACGCAGTCCGGTCGGCGCGTGCAGGTGATCGCGGTCACCGGCGGCAAGGGTGGTGTCGGCAAGTCCACCGTCAGCGTGAACCTGGCGACGGCCTTTGCGCAGTCGGGCCGTCGGACGCTGCTGCTCGA
>JBIIDW010000463.1:0-2927 GCA_044238215.1 Steroidobacteraceae bacterium | reverse complement strand
CGAGCCAGTACTTCACGCCGCCCATGCGCACGCGGTTGATGTAGCTCTTGTTGAGATCGGGGCGCTTGTCGAGCAGCTTCCTGTCGTTGCCGGTCTCCTCGGTGCCATAGGCGCGCGCCACGCCGTAGGCGGCGTCGAGCACCTGGTCGGTGATCGAATCCTTTGCGCAGACGTAAAGGTCGATCGGCAGCAGCTTCTTGTCGATCGCGTTGAGCACGAGATCGATGTCGTCGTTGCCAAGGCCGAGCCCGCAATCCTGCGCGGTGGTCTGGCCGTGCTTCGCCCATTCGGCGGCGCCAGCCTTCATCGCGCGGTCGGCGAGCTCGCCGGTGAACGGCGGTCGCTGCGAGCGCACGGCGTTGAGCGCCGTCTCTTCCATGGGGCCGAGCGGCTCCCGGCTGCCGGGCTTGCGCGTGAAGTTGCCGCCCTCGGGGTCCGGCGTGGCCGCCGTGACGCCCGCGAGCTTGAGCAGCGCGGAATTGGCCGAGCCGAGATGCCCCGACGAATCGACGATCATCACCGGGCGGGTGGCCGACACCTGGTCGAGCTCCGCCGCGGTCGGCGTGCGGTTCTCCGCGAGACCTGCAGCCTTGTAGCCGAAACCGACGATCCACGCCCCCTCGGGCACCGTCTCGGCGTGCTTCCTGAGACGCGTGAGCAGTTCCGCGAGGTCTGCGGAGCCCACGAGGTCGGCGTCCATCAGGTTCTTGCCGAAGTAGACCATGTGGCCGTGGGTATCGATGAAGCCCGGCACCAGCGTGCGGCCGGCGAGGTCGACCTGGACCGCGGCAGCACCCGCCGCCTTCGCGACCTCTGCCCGGGTGCCGACAGCGAGGATCTTGCCGTCACGTACCGCGAGGGCCTCGGCGTAGGCCGGCTCCCGGCCCGCCATCGTCAGGATGTCGCCGCCCGAATAGACCGTGGTTGCCGGCGCGGTGGGGGCGGCCGGCGCGGAACTGCGGCCGCAGGCGGCGAGCAGAACTGCTGCGCCGAGTGCAGCCAGCATCCGGGCATCGAGGGGGTTTCGCAGGATCATGTGGATCTCCCTGGAGCAGAAACGGTTGCCGCATTCACGGCAGCGAGCGCATCAGGTCGGCCGCTCGCGAGCAGGTAGTCGATCACGGGCTGTCGCCAGACGACGTGCAGCGCCCGGGATCCCAGCAGCGCGATGTAGTCCGGGACGGCGTCCCAGTGCTGCCAGCGGGCGAGGTCTGCGGCCACGAGACCCGCGAGCGCGCGGTGGGTGCGAACGAGGCGCGCGAAGCTGCGGGCCGTGTCGCGCCGCAGCGCGGCGTCGCCGGCGTCGGCGTGAACGGCGAAGGCCAGCACGGCTTCCTGGAGTTCGGGAAGCATGCGCCGCCGGTCCTCGAAGTAAACGCGCTGCAGCACGGCGCGCCGCGCGCGGCCTCCGGCCTCCAGGTCGGCCGCGAGCAGTGAGGCGAGATCGTCGAGTCCGTGCACACGCGCCTGCGCGTCGACGCGCGCAGCCAACGCCCGCGCCTGCGCCGGCCCCGCATTGATCCCCAGCAACAGCCAGTACAGCGGGCGGCGGGACGCGAGCGCAGGGTCCGCGATCCATGACTCGAGGTCCGCAGCGCTCACCCGCCCCCTGGAACTGCGCATCGCGGCGTAGGGCGCGCGGGCGATCTCGCCATGCGCCGTGGCGGCGAGCAGCGGAACGGGGTGCTCGAGCATGGGCGTGAGCGCCTTCACCCGCGACTGCCAGTCTGCCAGCGTCATTTCCGCGCTGCGTTTCGCGCCCACGAGCGCGCGGGCGGCCGGCGCGGCCGATGGCGGCATCGGCCCGGCGACTTTCCAGGTGCCGCCGAGGCTCTGCCGCAACAGGAGCACCGGAGCCGATCCCCTGGAAGGCGGGTCCTCGCCGGCGGCAAGGCGCAGATCGCGCAGGCGCACACCCGCGCGGTCGTTCGAGCCCGGGGCCGCCTTGACGATGGCAAGCAGTTCGAAATCCCGACCGCCGAGCGGCTGCGCGATGACGGCGCGATCCGCATTGATCAGGTGTTGCAGCAGCGTGAGATTCGGGGCGGTGCCCGAGCAGATCGGACAGGCCAGCGCCGTTGAGGCCCACGGCAGCGAAAGAACGACGAGCGCGAGCCACCCCAGCCCGCGCCTCGCGGGATCAAGCCCCCGTGACCAGCCACGCGCGGCCGGAAGTTGTCGAACCGCCCCCGTCATTCGACGCCCGAGTCGCCCTCCCCAGGGCGCGCATTATGCGCGCGGCCCCCGCCCTCGGGCATTGCCCGCAAGGGCCGCGTCCCCGGGGTGGACAGGCAAGAAAAAACCCCGCGCACCTCTCGGTGCGCGGGGCCTTCCTTTTGGGACCCTGGCAGTGACCTACTCTAGCGTCGCAACAGGCGAAACTACCATCGGCGCGGAGCGTTTTCACTTCCGAGTTCGGAATGGGATCGGGTGGTTCCCGCTCGCTATTGCCACCAGGGAAACTTGTTGCAGCCGCCGCGCCGGACCAAGCCGGGCGCCGCGACCACCAATCCGGAAATTGTTTGATAGACGCTCGTCGCGTTCGTCAACGATGGACAGCTCCATCGGATAACCCGAGCGCAAACCGCTTGGGGTTATATGGTCAAGCCTCACGGGCAATTAGTACCGGTTAGCTGAAGCCATTACTGGCTGTACACACCCGGCCTATCAACCAAGTAGTCTTCTTGGGCCCTTCAGGGGAGTCAAGCTCCCAGGGAGATCTAGTCTTGGGGGGGGCTTCCCGCTTAGATGCTTTCAGCGGTTATCCCGTCCGCACATAGCTACCCGGCAGTGCCACTGTGGTGACAACCGGAACACCAGAGGTGCGTCCATCCCGGTCCTCTCGTACTAAGGACAGCTCACCCTCAAATCTCCAACGGCTACGGAAGATAGGGACCAAACTGTCTCACGACGTTTTGAACCCAGCT
>JBIIDW010000462.1:0-2931 GCA_044238215.1 Steroidobacteraceae bacterium | reverse complement strand
GAGGTCCTCGCCGACGGCGAGGGCGAACTGGCGGCGCGCCACGCGCGTCAGCGCCAGGGCGAGCACGATCGTCGCGGCAAAGCCGAGTGCGACCAGCGCCCAGGAGCCCGCGCCGAGGCGCAGGCCGCCGGCGAGCGCCCCGGCGAGGTCGACCGCGAGCGAGCCGGCGTAGGCGTAAGCCGCGATCAGCGGGATCATGCCGAGCCACGAGCCCAGCACGTACTCGCGCAGTTTCACGCTCGTGACGCCGAACGCGTAGTTGAGCAGGAAGAACGGCAGCGCGGGGGTCAGCCGCGCGAGCAGCACCACGAGGAAGCCGCGCGCGCCGACCGCCCGGTCGATCGCCCGGAAGCGCGGCCACGCGTCGATCCGGCGGAGGATCCAGTCGCGTGCGACGGTGCGCCCGATCAGGAACGCCAGCGTCGATCCGATCGTCGCCCCGACCGAGACCAGCGCGGTGCCCAGCACCACGCCGAACAGCGCCCCGCCGGCCAGCGTCATCGGCGCGCCCGGCACGAAGCACACGGTGCCGACGATGTAGATCGCGACGAACAGCAGCCAGGACTGGCCCGGGTGCGACTGCATCCAGAGGAACGCGCCGAGCAGGCCGTCGCCGACCGGAAGGAGCAACGCCGCCACCGCCAGGGAGGCGACGAGCAGCCCGAGCAGGACGCGCCAGACGCTCACCGCGACGCCTCGATCCAGCGGTCGATCTTCGCTTCCAGCACGTCCATGGGCAGCGCGCCGTCGCGCAGCACCTGCGAGTGGAACGCGCGCAGGTCGAAGCGCGCACCGAGGCGCTCCTGCGCGCGGGCGCGCAGCGCCGTGATGCGCAACTGGCCGATCTTGTACGACAGCGCCTGGGCGGGCCAGGCGATGTACCGCTCGACCTCGGCGACGACGTCGCTCTCCGCCAGCGACGAGTTGGATCGCATGTAGTCGATCGCCTGCTGCCTGCTCCAGCCCTTCGCGTGCAGGCCCGTGTCGACCACGAGCCGCATCGCGCGCAGCATCTCGTCGTTGAGGCGACCGTACCACTGCATCGGGTCGGTGAAGAGCCCGAGCTCGGGGCCGAGCGACTCGGCATACAGCGCCCAGCCTTCCGCGTAGACGGTGTAGTCATTGAAGCGCCGGAAGCGCGGCAGGTCGAGCAGCTCCTGCTGGATGGCCACCTGGAAGTGGTGACCCGGCGCCGCCTCGTGCAGCGACAGGGTCTCCATGCCGTACTTCGGCTGTGCCTTCAGGTCATGGGTGTTCACATAGAAGATGCCGGGGCGGCGCCCGTCGGCCGAAGGCGCCTGGTACGACGCGCCCGGCGCGGACGCCGCGCGGAACGGCTCCACGGCCCTCACCTCGTAGTCGGCCTTCGGGAAGTCCGCGAACAGGGCGGGCAGCCGCGCATCGATGCGGCGCTTGAGTTCGCGGTAACCCTCGAGCAGGTCCTCCGGCCGATCGAAGAAGAACTTCGGGTCACGCTGCACATGGCGGAAGAAGGCCTGCAGGTCGCCCTCGAAGCCGACGCGGCGGCGCACCGTGTCCATCTCGTCGAGGATGCGCGCGACCTCGGCGAGGCCGATGGCGTGGATCTCGTCAGGCGTCAGCGCAGTGGTGGTGCTGGCACGGACGCGCGACGCGTACCACGCGGCGCCGTCGGGCAGCGCGCTCCAGCCGACGCTGGCGCGGGCGGCCGGCAGGTACTCCGTTTCGAGGAAGTCGGCGAGGCGGCGGTAGGCGGGCACGATGCGGCCGGCGATCGCTGCACGCCACGCGGCGTGGATCCGCGCCCGGTCCGCGGCGGAGACGGCGTCGGGCAGCGCGGCGACCGGGCGCCAGAACAGGCTCGCTTCGGGATCCTCTACGATCATCGCGCGCAGCTGCGGGAGCGACTTGCGCACCACGACCTCGGGCTGCACGACGCCGCGGGCCATGCCCTCGCGCATCGCGCCGATCGCCGAGTCGACCCAGCCGACGAAACCCTCGGCGCGCCGCAGGAACCGGTCGTAGTCGGCAGCGGTGCCGAAGGGCTGCGGGCCCGCCCCGGAGCCGAGCAGCGCGAACGTGATCGCCGGATTGTTCATCTGGTCGATCGGCAGCAGCCGCTCGGGGAATCGCGCGCGCGCGATCGCCTGCTCGCGCTCGCGGACGAACAGGTCCAGGGAAATGCGCGCACTGTCCTGCAGCGCGGACGGCTCCGTCGCGCGGGCGCGCTCCAGGAAGCGGCGTTCGACGGCGAGCGCCTCGGCCTCGAATGCCGCGCTGGCCGTGTCCTCGAAACGATCGTCGTGGCGCGGGTCGCCGAGGTAGGTTGCCAGCGTCGGGTGCAGCGCGAGCTGGGCCTCGAAATACTCCTCGTAGATCTCCTCGAGCGCCGCGGCGGGCGGCACGGGCGGCACGGGTGGCACGGGTGGCAGGCTCGTGCAGCCCGCCAGCCCGAGCAGCGCGACGAGCGCCAGCGCCTCCGGCCGGAGGCGATGAACGGTTGCCGATACCATGGAGAAGCCCATGGGAGGGGATTGTAGCCGCCCGGATGGCCTACACTCGCGACCTGCCCTGCAATGGAGTTGCTGCAGATGACCCGGATCGACCTGCCATTCCGCACGCCGGTCGCCGCGACGGCGCTGGCCGCCGCAGCGCTGCTCGTGCTGTCGGGCTGTGCCACCCCCGGTACCGCCGACGAGTCACCACCGGCCCGCGCCACCGTGGCGAACAAGGCCGGCGAAGTCGCGCCGTCGGCGGCGGGCGCGAAGCCCTATCCGTCGACTTACGTCGCACCGGCGTCGCCGCCGACGCTGATCCGTGGCGCCACGGTGCTGACGGGCACGGGCACGCGGCTCGACGACGCCGACGTACTGTTCGAGGGCGGTCGCATCGCGGCCGTGGGCCGCGGCCTGCGGGCGCCGGCCGACGCCCGGATCATGGAGGCTCGTGGCC
>JBIIDW010000460.1:0-2937 GCA_044238215.1 Steroidobacteraceae bacterium | reverse complement strand
TGCCGCAGGCGCCCTGATCGTCCACGACGACGCGCCGGCGGCCTACCCGTGGGAGACCGTGCAGAACAGCTGGAGCGGCCCGCAGCTCGACATGGAGTCCGCGGACGGCAACGCCGGGCGGCCGGCGATCGAGGGCTGGATCACCCGGTCCGCGGCCGACACGCTGCTGAAGGCGGCCGGCAGCAGCTACGAGGCCGCCCTGGCCGCCGCCAACCGCCCCGGCTTCAGGCCTTTTGCGCTGGGCCAGACGGCATCCGGCCGGCTGCGCAACGTCATCCGCCGCTCCGTGTCTGCCAACGTCGTGGCGCGGATCCCGGGCAGCCGGCGTCCCGATGAGCACGTGGTGTACATGGCTCACTGGGACCACCTTGGCCGCACCCTGGCCCGCGGCGGCGACAGCATTTTCAACGGCGCAGTCGACAACGCCACCGGCACGGCCGGGCTGATCGCGCTCGCCAAGGCCTTCATGGACGCGCCGCGCCGCCCCGAGCGCTCGGTGGTGTTCCTGGCCGTGACCGCCGAGGAGGCCGGTCTGCTCGGCTCCGCCTACTACGTCGAGCATCCGATCTACCCGCTCGCGCGCACGGTGGCCGCGCTGAACATGGACGCGATGTACTTCGGTGGCCCGACCCGCGACGTCACCGTGATCGGCTCCGGCGGTTCGGAGCTCGAGGAATACCTCGAGGTCGCGGCCCGCAGGCAGGATCGCGTGCTGCGCCAGGAGCCGACCCCCGAGAAGGGCTTCTTCTTCCGCTCCGATCACTTCAACTTCGCCAAGGCGGGCGTGCCGGCGCTTTACTTCAAGATCGGCGTCGACGACCGAGAGCGCGGCGAGACCTGGGGGCGGGCGCAGCAGGACGCGTTCACCGCGCGCGACTACCACAAGCCCTCGGACGAGTACCGGCCCGGCGTCGACCTGCGGGGCTCGATGGAGGACCTGCAGCTGATGTACGAGGTGGGTGCGCGGCTGGCCCGGGAGCGGCGGTTCCCGAACTGGTACGCGGGCAGCGAGTTCCGCGCTGCCCGCGACCGCAGCCTGGTCGAGGCGGCAGCGCGGCAGCGCTGAGCTAGCCGCCTGAGAGGCCCGCGAGGCGCCGCAGCAGGCGGAACCCGAGCAGCAGCGCGTAGGGGCCGAGCAGCAGGATCCACGCCGCCAGCGAGCCGCTGCCCAGCAGCGCGAGGTAGTCCAGCCACAGCCGCCACGGGCCACCGCGGTACGGCCCGAGCACGACCGCGCCGGCGACCCAGACGAGCAGCGGCAGCAGCACGAGGCCCGCAACGAGGGCGCCGGCAGCCAGCAGCAGTTCGCGGCCCGGGCCGCGCGGGATGCGTTCGACCGATGCGCTCATGGGCGCGCATAATAAGCCATGCGATCTCTACGCGTCGCCGTCGTCGGCACCGGCTACCTCGGCCGCTTCCACGCCCAGAAGTACGCGGCGCTGCCGGGCTGCGAACTCGTCGGCGTCGTCGACGCCCGCGCGGAGGCCCGCGACGCCGTGGCCGCGGAGCTGCGCACCCGGGCGCTGGCGGATCACCGCGCCCTCCTCGGCGAGGTCGACGCGGTCAGCATCGTCACCACCACTCCTGCGCACCACCCGATCGCCCGTGACTTCCTGGCCGCCGGGGTCCACGTGCTCGTCGAGAAGCCGATCACCGAGACGGTCGAGCAGGCCGCTGAGCTGATCGACCTGGCGGCACGGCGCGGAGTCGTGCTGCAGGTGGGTCACCTCGAGCGCTTCAACGCCGCGATCCTCGCCGCCGAGCCCCACCTCGGCGGCGCGCGGTTCATCGAGTGCCAGCGTCTCGCGCCGTTCAAGGAGCGGGGCACCGACGTCAACGTGGTCCTCGACCTGATGATCCACGACATCGACATCGTGCAGACCATCGTCGGCCAGCCGATCGAGTCGGTCGACGCGGTCGGCACGCCGGTGTTCTCGGGCGCGGTCGACATCGCGAACGCGCGGCTGCGCTTCCGCGGCGGCTGCGTTGCCAACGTCACGGCGAGCCGGGTCAGCCTCAAGACCGAACGACGGCTCCGGCTGTTCCGCGACGACGCCTACGTCTCGATCGACCTGCAGCAGAAGATCCTCACGGTGATCCGCAAACGGGACCCGGGCGCTGCGGCGCCCGGTGGCCTGCCGGTCTCGATCGAGGAGCAGAGCTTCGAGCAGGGCGATGCGCTTCGCGCCGAGATCGAATCGTTCGTCGACTGCATCCGCGCCGGGCGACGGCCCGTGGTCTCCGGCGAGGACGGGCTCAGGGCCCTGGAGACCGCGATCCGCATCAGCACGGCGCTCAGGGCGGCCACCGGGGCTTGAAAGACCGGCGCGGCGGACCCATCTCCGTCGCATGGACGCCAACGCACTGATCCCCGTCTCCCGCGTTCCCGCGCTGACGCTGGACGTGGTCGCCGACTACACCTGCCCCTGGTCCTTCCTGGGCCTCCGCCGCATGGCGCGCGCCCTGGGGCACCTGCGGGGGCTCGCGTCGGGCCCGGTCGTTCGCTGGCACGGCTTTCGCCTCGGTCGCGACGCGGCCGCGCCGGACGGCGCGGCGTGGCGGCGGCACCTCGCCACGCGGCTGCCACCGGGCATCACGCCGGAGTTCGCCGAGCGCAGCCTCGCTGAAGCAGGCCGTGAGTTCGGCATCCAGTTTGCGTTCGACCGGATCCGGGTCGTGCCCGACACGCTCTCGGCGCACCGGCTCACCGCCCTGGCGTCCGGGGCGGGCCTGCAGCAGCGGGTGGCCGACGCGATCTTCGTCGCCTTTTTCGAGCACGGCGTGGACATCGGTGACGTTGCCGCGCTTTGCGCCATCGGCCGTGCGAACGGCATGCCCGCCGACCTGCTCGCAACGTTCGAGGACGGCTCGGGCGCCGCCGGCGCAGTCGAGGCGGAGGAGCAGCGGTTGCGGCTGCTCGGCGTCGAAAACGTGCCC
>JBIIDW010000459.1:0-2938 GCA_044238215.1 Steroidobacteraceae bacterium | reverse complement strand
GGGAAGGTCACCTGGCCGCCGGCCGGCGACGCGAGCGCACCGCCGGCCGGGTAGGTCAGCGTCTGCGGGGCGCCGACGGCCGCGCCGTCGATGTACAGGTGCTGCTGCCAGGAATTGGCCGTGGCACCGCGCACGAAGTAGACGGTCGCGGTGTGCGCCGCGCCGAGCGAGTCGTAGACCGTCATCGCGCTCGCGTGGTTGTAGCTGTCCGGATTGGCGGCCGAGAAGGGGCTGGCGGTCGGCACCGTCGCACTGGCGGGCAGGTTCGCGACGATCTCGATCCGCGAGGTCGCCGCGGGCGGGCTCTCGCTGTTGACGAGTCGCAGATCCGACAGCGCGCCGGTGTTGAAGCCGCCCTGCGGCAGCGGCGGGTAGATCTGCAGCCGCTGCTTGCTGCTGTTGACCACGTAGCCCTCGCCGTCCATCTGGAACGCCCCGGCACGCGTGTAGCTCAGCGTGCCGCCGTCGTTGAGGATGAAGAACCCGGAGCCGCTGAGTGCGAGGTCGAGGTTGTTCTCCGTGAAGTCGATGTTCCCCTGCGAGAACTGCTGCTTGATCGCGCCGACGCGGACGCCGGCACCCGCGGTCTGGCCGCGCACGCCGGAATTGGAAGCCGAGAACAGTTCCGCGAATTCGGTACGCGAGGCCTTGAAGCCCGTGGTCGCGTTGTTGGCGATGTTGTTGGCCGTGACGGACAGTTCCGACTGCGCGGCGTTGAGTCCCGAGATGGCGACGTTGAAGCTCATGTTGCGTTCCTCTCCAAGGATTTCGGTATGCGTGAGCGGGGCGGCGTGCTCACATCACGCGCCGCACGTTGCCAAGCGACACCGGGCCGCTTGCGGTATTGAGTGTCAGGCCCTGTCCGGCGGCGTCGATGCTGACGCTGTCGACGCGCCGCGAAAGCAGCAGCGGCAAGGATTCCGCGCGGCCGCCGACGCGTGCCACGGCCTCGAAGCGGTAGCTGCCGGCCGGCGCCGGATTGCCCCCGTCGGTCTGGCCGTTCCAGCTGAATTCCGCGCCGCCCTCGCGGGCCGGCAGCTGCAGCCGCCTGACCAGCGTGCCGGAGGCGTCGCGGATCGCGAGCTCGACGCTGGTCGCGCCGGCCGGCACCTCGAGCGCCCCGTTGATCGGCCCGTCGCCTGCCAGCCGGGCTGACGAGGCTTCCGTGAGCACGTTGCGCCCGACCAGCGCCGCACCCTCGAGCACCTGCGAGGCACGCGAGGCGTCGGCGAGGCCGCCCAGGGTCTTCTGCATCCCCTGGATGCCCGTGACGGTGCTGAACTGGGCCAGCTGGCCGAGGAACTCCGAGGGCTCCAGGGGCTTCAGCGGATCCTGATTCCGCAGCTGCGCGAGCATCAGCGTCAGGAACTGGTCCTGGCCGAAACCCCGTGCGGGATCGCCCGCCGCCGAGGCCTGCGCGGCCTTGGCGGCGGTGCTCGCTCCCAGCGCGTTCACCAGGCTCACTGGCCGAGCCTCAGCGTGGCCAGCAGCATGTCGCGCGAGGCGTTCATTACCTCGACGTTGTTCTGGTACGAGCGCGAGGCCGAGATCATGTCCACCATCTGCTCGACTGCGTTGACGTTCGGCGCGTACACGTAGCCGTTGGCGTCGGCCAGCGGGTTGCCGGGTTCGTAGCGCGCCAGCGCGGGCGCCTGCGATTCGACGATGCCGCGCACCCGCACGGCCGCGCCCGGATCCGTGCCCGCGCCGGCCGCAGCGCTGCGCACGGCCTCGAACACCGGATGCCGCGCCTTGTAGACGGAGTCCGCGTCGCTGGCGACGCTGTTGGCGTTGGCGAGGTTGCTCGCCACGGTGTTGAGACGCACCGACTGCGCGGCCATGCCGGAGCCGGCGATGTCGAATACCTTGAACGTGGACATCTGTGATCCTCCGCTGACGACGCCGGGACTACTGTCCCGTGATCGCGGTCATCAGGCCCTTGAGCCTGGAGTTGATGAAGGTGAGCGTGGCCTGGTAGCGCACCGCGTTCTCGGCGAACGAGGCCTGCTCCACCTGCACGTCCACGGTGTTGCCGTCCAGCGAGGGTGCGAGCGGCGTGCGGTACTTCAGCGCGGCGCCTTCGACGCCGCCGTCGGCCGCACCGGGGCCGCCCATGTGACCGGCACGCGTGGTGGCGAGGCTGACCGTTCCAGGGTCGCCGGCGGCGCGCAGCGCCTCGCGGAAATCCAGGTCACGTGCCTTGAACTGCGGCGTGTCGGCGTTGGCGAGGTTGCGGGCGATGACTTCCGCGCGCTGCGAGCGCACGCGGAGTGCGTCGGCGTGCACTCCGATGTGGGCGTCGAGATTGAACACGGGACGTACCTCCGCCAGAAAACTGGCTTTGCGGGGGAGGTAGCAAGCGGCATGCCATGACGGCGCCGTGGCCGGAAACGCCTTTCCCGGGCCAAACCGGCGGCGGATTCCGCGACGTGCGTCTCGCCGGGGCGGCAAACGGCAGCCGCGGCGGGCGGCAGGCGCCGTCCGCGCGATACGGGTGCCATGCCTGTATCGGCCGGGTCGCGTGCCACTTTAGGCCCGGCGAGGATTGTGTCGAGGCGAGCTGCGTGGCACGCGCCTTGCTTAATCCGATGGCATGTACGAGAGCGTCAGACATTCGTCGCGCCACCGCCGGTCGCGTTGGTGGTGTGCCGTCCTGGCTGCATGTCCCGGTCTGGCGGTGGCGGCGGCAGAGCCGCAGGCGCTCGCCGCGCTGCGGGTGGCCGCGGAGCAGGCCCTGCGCGCCCGCGTCGCCGAGGCGCAGCCCGATGCGGACCTCGCGGCGCTGCGGATCGAGGTGGCCGGCCTGGACAGCCGCCTGAGGCTGACGCGCTGTGCGCATGCCCCGGAGGGCGCTCTGCCCCCGGGGGAGGCACTTCGACATCGCACGGTGGTCAGGGTCAGCTGCAGCGGCCCCCAGGCCTGGAGCGTGCAGCTGCCG
>JBIIDW010000458.1:0-2941 GCA_044238215.1 Steroidobacteraceae bacterium | reverse complement strand
AGCATCCAGCCTGCGACGTGGCGGCCGGCGTGGCGCTCCGCCACGACCAGGTCGGCCTTGCAGCTCATCGCGGCGCGCACGACGGCCTCGGAGGGCGGGTAGTCCCATTCGGCGCTGACGCTGACCTCGATGCGGTGGCGACGCAACCGCGCGGCGAGCGTTTCGAGCCGCGCGAGCGTGCGGTCGCGCTGCTGCGTCTCGAAGTCCCGCAGGCTGACCCGCTGCGCCTCGAGTGCGTCGACCAGCACCGTCTGCGAGAGACCGTGGAACAGCACCAGTTCGGCGCCGAAGGCCTTTGCGAGCTGCGCCGCCTTGTTGACGGCCGGCAGCGAACGGGCGCCGGGGTCCTTCACCGCGACCAGGATCTTCTTCACCGACTGCATGACGACCTCCCGCTGGACAGATGCGCGGATGATCGCCCTGCGGACGTCCGGCGGCATCCGTAGCACTGCTTACTCGGGCGCGCGTGGTGGGCCGGGCCGCGGGACGCTACAGTCTCCCGAGGCCATTGCGGATGGAGAGCAGCGATGCAGACGTCGGTCAGGTCGGCGGTCGTGGAGGGTCCGGCACAGCTTTTCGCGGGCATCCTGCAGCCTGACGACATCCGGACGGAGGAGTCGGAGCGGCGCGCCGCGAGCAGCGACATCTACGGTGCCGGGACGACGGTGGACGCCGTGCTGCAGCCCCGCGACGCCCGCCAGCTCGCGGCGGCCGTCGCTGCGGCGACCCGGGCCGGTTACGCGGTCGTGACCCGCGGCGGCGGGATGTCCTACACCGGCGGCTACCTCGCGGAGCGCCCGGGCACGGTGCTGGTCGACACCCTTCACCTCGACCGCATCGTCGAGATCAGCGCCGAGGATCTCTACATCACCGTCGAGGCGGGCGTGACCTGGAAGCGCATCCACGAGGCACTGGCGCCGCTCGGCCTGCGGCTGCCGTTCTTCGGCACGTTCTCCGGCGCACGGGCCACGGTCGGCGGCGGCCTGTCCAACGGCGCGCTGTTCCTCGGCACCGCGCGTTTTGGCACGGCGGCCGACTGCATGCTGGGCATGGAAGTGGTGCTCGCCGACGGCACGCTGCTGCGCACGGGGCAGCGCGCCCTGCGGCGCGCCCGCAAGCCGTTCTACCGTACCTACGGACCAGACCTGTCGGGGCTGTTCATCCACGACTCGGGCGCGCTGGGCATCAAGGTGCAGGCGACGTTCCGGCTGATTCGCACGCCCGCCCACACCGGCTACGCGTCGTTCGTCTTCGACGGCATGGAAGCGGCCGGCGCCGCGCTGTCGGAAGTCGCAAGGACCGGGGCGGCCGAGGAGGCCTACGTGTTCGACCCGGAGACCACCCGCAAGAACCTGGCGGGCGGCAACCTGTCGCGGGACGCGCGCACGCTGCTCAACGTGGTGCGCGGCGAGTCCAGCCTGCTGAAGGGTGTGCGCGAGGGCGCCAGGCTGGTTGCGGCGGGCCGCGACTTCATGCCGGCGGATGCCTATTCGCTGCACGTGGTCTGCACCGGCCGCAGCGAAGCCGCACTCGAGGCGGAGCTGGCCGCCTGTCGCACTGCCTGCGAATCACTGGGCGGGCGCGAGATCGTGGACAGCATTCCGCGGGCGGTGCGCGCGAACCTGTTCCCCGCACCCGACGGCGTGCTGGGGCCGGACGGCGAGCGCTGGGCGGCCCTGAATGCCAAGGTGGCACACAGCGACGCCGCGGGCATCATCCGCGCCAGCCGGCTCGCGCTGGACCCTTATCGCGCGGAGATGGCGGAGCGACGGGTCTGGATGAGCCATCTGCTGATCGCGATCGGCACGCACGCCTTCAGCTTCGAACCGGTGTTCCACTGGTACGACGAGTGGCTGCCCATCCACGAGCGCATGCCGTCAGCCGAGCACCTGGCGACGCTGAAGCGCCCGCCGGCCGACCCCGCGGCGCGCGAACTCGTGGCGCGGCTCAGGGCCCGCCTGGTCGAGGTGTTCGCCGAACTCGGCGCGGCGTCCAACCAGATCGGCAAGACCTACCCCTATCTGGAATCGCTGGAACCGGCGACGGCCCGCCTGCTGCGCGATCTGAAGGGCGCGGTGGATCCCGACGGAGCGCTGAACCCCGGGGGGCTGGGCCTGCGCTGAGCGCTGGCGGGGGCGCGTCAGACCCGGGGCGCGTCAGGCCTGGGCAGCGAGCAGCTGCCCGGACGGCAGGGACGCGCGGTAGCCGTGGCGCCCATAGACCTGCGTTTCGCGCGACTGCCCGGTGAGCACGCCGAGCATGCCCTCCACGCGGCGCATGCGCGCGCCGACGAGCGCGCCGTTGCGGTCATTGAGGTCGCGGCAACGCTGCGCGAGTTCGGCGCATTCCCCCCAGGCGGCACGTACCGCGCCGGAGGGATCGTGGCGGTCGAGGAACGTCGCGATCGCCGCCGCGTCGGCGCCGTGCCCGGCCGCCGCCAGCAGTGCACGGCGCTCGTCCTGGATCCGCAGCAGCCGGCCCATGCAGTCCTGGCGCGCCGCGCAGGCGGACTCCAGCGCCTCGACCGACGACTGGGTCGCGAGGATCTCGTGTTCCGAGGCCAGCAGGGACTCGAGTTCCCCGAGCCGTGCCCGCTCTTCGTCGACGAGCCGACGCAGGGCGACGACACCCTGGCTGGCCGCGAAATGGGTCATTCGGCGTCGTCTCCGCCCGCGGCCTTGAGGTCGGCGTCCGCGCGCAGCAGGCGATCGGCGATCCGTTCGGCATCGACGCGGTAGCGCCCCTGCGCGATGGCGTCGGAGACCGCGGACACCCGCGCCTCGTTCACCACGGGGGCGGCGGCCACCAGCCGCTCCAGCGTCGCCATCTGTCGCGCCGCATCGGTGATACGGACGTCTGCGGACGGCACGGGAGCGTCGCCGCCCTCGGCCACCGCGGCGTCGCGTGGGCGTGTCACGGGCGCGGCGCTGCCGAGCCCGGT
>JBIIDW010000457.1:0-2942 GCA_044238215.1 Steroidobacteraceae bacterium | reverse complement strand
GGGCGTGCACTTCGAGGACCAGCTGTCCTCGGCCAAGAAGTGCGGCCACATGGGCGGCAAGGTGCTGGTGCCGACCCAGGAGGCGGTCAACAAGCTGGTGGCCGCGCGGCTCGCGGCGGACGTCTGCGACGTGCCGACGGTGCTGGTGGCACGCACCGACGCGGAGAGCGCCAACCTGCTCACCGCCGACGTGGACGAGCGCGACCTGCCGTTCATCGACACGGCGCGCGGCCGAACCGCCGAGGGGTTCTTCTACGTGCGCGCCGGGCTTGATCAGGCGATTGCGCGCGGCCTCGCCTACGCGCCCTACGCCGATCTCATCTGGTGCGAGACGGGCAAGCCCGACCTCGAGGAGGCGCGGCACTTCGCCGAGGCCATGCACCGGCAGTTCCCGGGCAAGATGCTCGCCTACAACTGCTCCCCGTCCTTCAACTGGAAGAAGAAGCTCGACGACGTGACGATCGCCAGGTTCCAGCGCGAACTGGGCGCGATGGGGTACAAGTTCCAGTTCATCACGCTGGCCGGCTTCCACGCGCTGAACTACTCGATGTTCACGCTGGCGCGCGGTTACCGCGAGTCGCAGATGCCGGCTTACGTGGCGCTGCAGGAGGCCGAGTTCGCGGCCGAGAAGCACGGCTACACGGCCACCAAGCACCAGCGCGAGGTCGGGGCGGGCTATTTCGACGACGTCACCCAGGTGGTGACGGCGGGTCAGTCCTCGGTGACCGCGATGAAGGGCTCCACTGAAGAAGAGCAGTTCGTCACGGCTGCCGGCTGAGCCGCAGGGTGTAGAATCCGCGCCGTTCCTGGCAACGAACGGCGCGCATGAAGTACGAGCACATCCAGGTCCCGTCGGGCGGCGAGCGGATCGTCGTCAACACCGACGGGAGCCTGCAGGTTCCCGACCGGCCCGTCATTCCCTTCATAGAGGGTGACGGAATCGGCATCGACGTCACACCCGTCATGCTGAAGGTCGTCGACGCCGCGGTGGCGCGGGCGTACGGGGGCCGTCGCAAGGTCCACTGGATGGAGGTCTTCGCCGGCGAGAAGGCCAACCGCGTCTGCGGCACCTGGTTCCCGGACGAGACCCTGCACGCGCTGCGCGAGTTCGTGGTGTCGATCAAGGGGCCGCTCGGTACTCCCATCGGTGGCGGCATCCGCTCGCTGAACGTCGTGATGCGGCAGGTGCTCGACCTCTACGCCTGCGTGCGGCCGATCCGGTATTTCCCGGGCGTGGCCAGCCCCATGCAGGATGCCTCGCTGACCGACATGGTCGTGTTCCGCGAGAACACGGAGGACATCTACGCGGGCATCGAGTATCCGGCGGGCTCGAACGAGGTCCACCGCCTGATCCACTTTCTGCAGTCGGAACTGCATGCGACGGGGATCCGCTTCCCGGCGAGTTCAGGCATCGGCATCAAGCCGGTTTCGAAGGAGGGCAGCCAGCGCCTGATCCGCATGGCGATCCAGTACGCGATCGAGAACGATCGCGTCTCGGTGACGCTGGTGCACAAGGGCAACATCATGAAGTACACCGAGGGTGCCTTCCGCAACTGGGGATACCAGCTCGCGAAGGACGAATTCGGTGCCACCGAGATCGGCGGCGGACCCTGGCTGAGCTTCCGCAACCCGCTGTCGGGCAAGGACATCGTCGTCAAGGACGTGATCGCCGACAACTTCCTGCAGCAGGTGCTGCTGCGCCCGGAGGAGTACGACGTCATCGCGACGCTCAACCTCAACGGCGACTACATCTCGGACGCGCTGGCGGCCCAGGTCGGCGGGATCGGTATCGCTCCCGGCGGCAACATCGGCCACGGGCTGGCGGTGTTCGAGGCGACGCACGGCACGGCGCCCGGCTTCGCGGGCAAGGACCGCGTGAACCCCGGTTCGCTGGTGCTGTCCGCGGAGATGATGCTGCGCTACCTGCGCTGGACGGAGGCCGCCGACCTGATCGTCAAGGGCGTGGCGAACACGATCGCCGCCAAGGAACTCACCTACGACCTGGCCCGGCTCCGCGAGGCGATCCGCGCCAGCAAGCGCGAACTGGCTGCCCGGCGCAATGTCGAGGAGGCGATTCAGCAGCTGATTCCCGGGGCGAAGCTCATGAGCTGCTCGGGCTTCGGCGACGCGATCATCCGGCACATGGATGACTGAGCTCTTCGATCCCGGCTGCCGCCGTTGCCCGCGCCTCGCGCAGTTCCGCGAGGCGTCCGGGCAGCGCTTCCCCGGCTACCACGCTGCGCCCGTTCCGGCCTTCGGCGATCCTGACCCGCGCTGGCTCGTCGTCGGCCTGGCGCCGGGCATGCACGGCGCCAATCGCACGGGTCGCCCCTTCACGGGCGACTACGCGGGCGTGCTGCTCTACGAGACGCTGCACGCCGTCGGCGCCGCGAGCCGCGCCACGTCCGAGGCGGCCGACGACGGTCTGCGGCTGGGCGGCGTGCGCATCACCAACGCGGTCAAGTGCGTGCCGCCGGAGAACAAGCCGACGCCCGCCGAAGCGCGCAGCTGCAATGCCTTCCTGCGCGCCGAGCTCGCGCGCCACGCGCGGTTGCGGGTGATCGTCGCGCTGGGGCGGATCGCGCACGACGCGGTGCTCGATGCGGCGGGCGAACCGCGCTCCGCGCGGCGCTTCGCGCACGGCGCCGAGCACCTGCTGGCCGATGGGCGCTGGCTCGTCGACTCGTACCACTGCAGCCGCTACAACACGCAGACCCGTCGCCTCACGCCCGAGATGTTCCGGACCGTGATCGGGCGCGCGGCCGCGCTGGCGGGCTGAGCGGTGGGCGAGGGGGCGTTCGACGGCAAGGCCTTCGTCGCCAGCCTGCCGCGGCGGCCTGGCGTGTACCGGATGTTCGCCGCCGACGGTGAGATCCTCTATGTCGGCAAGGCGAAGAGCCTGCGCGACCGCGTCGGCAGTTACTTCAGTCCGGGAAACGTGA
>JBIIDW010000455.1:0-2969 GCA_044238215.1 Steroidobacteraceae bacterium | reverse complement strand
AAACCCTCGGCCTCGGTGTGGTCGATGAACGCGTGCAGCGCCGAGTAGAACCCCTCGACGTCGAGCAGCGCGCAGGGCTTGGCGTGCAGGCCGAGGTGGGCCCAGGTCCAGACCTCGAACAGTTCCTCGAGCGTGCCGACGCCGCCGGGCAGCGCGACGAACCCGTCCGACAGCTCGGCCATCAGCGCCTTGCGCTCGTGCATCGAGCCGACCACGCGCAGGTCGGCGAGACCGTGGTGCGCGACTTCCTTCGCGACCAGCGCGCGCGGAATCACGCCGATCACCTCGCCGCCGGCGGCGAGCGCGGCGTCAGCCACCGCGCCCATCAGCCCGACGGAGGCACCGCCATAGACCAGCCCCACGCCGGAGCGGGCGAGCAGGGTGCCGAAAGCCGCCGCGGCGCGGCGGTACTCGGGGCGGACGCCGGGCTGGGCGCCGCAGAACACGCAGATTCGCATCGCGCGATTATGCGCTGCGGCGGGGCCTCAGCGGCGCTGCAGCACCACCGCGCAGCCGACGCCCGACACCGCGTGCGCGACCGCCACGCCCCACTCGACGTCCCGGCGCTCCATCTCGGCCAGCAGCGTGCAGACCAGGATCGCGCCGGAGGCCCCCATCGGGTGGCCCATGGCCAGGTGGCCGCCGCTCGCGTTGGTGATCGACGCCAGCTCCGGGCGCTCGCGAAGGAACCGTGCCGGCACGGCCGCGAACGCCTCCATGAACTCGACGGCGCCCAGCGCCGCCGGCGTGATGCCGGCCCGCGCGAGCACCTTCCCGAACGCCGCGAAACCCGCCTCGAACGGCCGCAGCGGGTCGGTATTGGCCTCGACGATGGCCGCGATCCGCGCGCGCGGTCGCAGCCCGAGCTGCTCGCCGCGCTCGCGGGTGCCGAGGGCGACCAGCGCCGCGCCGTCGGAGATCGGCGGGCAGTGCGCCACGCAGTGCAGGTGCTGCACCGCGCCGAGGGCGGGCGCCACCCGCGCGACGAACGCGTCGGGCCACGCCGCGCCCAGCTGCGCGAACGCCGGCCCGAAGCGCGCGAGGTCCTGCGCGGTGAGGGCGGGGCGTACCGACTCGTCGCGCTCGACGCGCGTGCCGTCGGGCCGGAGGATCGGCACCACGCTGCTGGCGTAGTGCCCCGCCGCCCACGCGGCGCCCGCGCGCTGGTGAGAGTCGACGGTGACCGCGTCGAGGTCTTCGCGTGTGAGGCGCTCCTGGGTCGCGAGCCAGTCCGCCACGATCGGCGGCGGCAGGTAGCGGACGTGTTCCGCGAGCGCGGCGTCGCGGAAAAACGGAGCGCCATCCGCCTCGAACGGCGACTGCGACATCGACTCCACGCCGCCGGCGAGCGCGAAGGAGTCCTCGCCGGTGGCGATGGCGCGCGCCGCGGCCGCAACGGCGCTCATGCCGGACACACAGTAGTTGTTGAGCGTGATCGCCGCGGCGTCGTCGGGCAGGCCGGCGTGCACCCGCGAGACCAGCGCCAGGTGCCCTCCCTGCGGCCCCACCTGCGTCACGCAGCCGAGCGCGAGCCGCTGCACGGCCGCCGGCAGCGCTGCGCCGTGCCGGGCCGACATCGCCTCGACCAGCTGGCGCACCAGTTCGTGGGGCGGCACGGTGGCGAGCGCCCCGTCTGCCTTGCCCTTGCCGCGCGGGGTGCGCAGCGCCTCGAAAACGAACGCGTCGGTCATGGCTGCTCCTGGTTCGGTCGATTCGGTTCCCGGTCGGTTCAGGTCAGGCGCTCGCGCTTCAGCACGATGCCTGCTGCGACCCGGTCCCACGTGTCGGGCGTGACGCCGGCCTCGCGGAACGGGTACTTGCGCTGCTTGCTGGTCTCGGTCTTCGGGATCGCCTCGACGATGCGCACGAAGCGCGGCACGGCGTAGTAGGGCAGGCGTGGCACCAGCCATTCCGTCAGCGCAACCGGGTCGATGCGCGCGCCTCTGGCGGGCACGATGACCGCCATGACCTCTTCCTCGGTCTCCATCGGGATTCCGACGGCAATGGCTTCCTCGACGCCCGCGAAGCTGCGAAGCGCCGTCTCGACCTCGATCGAGGAGATGTTCTCGCCGCGGCGCCGGATCGAGTCCTTCAGACGGTCGACGAAGTAGTAGTGGCCCTCGGCGTCACGGCGCATCAGGTCGCCGGTGTGGAACCAGCCGTTGCGCCACGCCTGCGCGGTGGCCTCGGGCAGGCCGTCGTACCCCACGTTGAAAACCCAAGGCTGGTCGCTGCGCACGACGAGCTCTCCGACCGCGCCCGCGGGCACCTCGATGTCGTGGGCATCGACCAGCCGGCACTCGACGCCACTGCGGGCCTTGCCGCAGGCGCCGAACACGCGGGTGTCGACGTCGCTGACCAGCGGCGCTGAGAGCTCGGTCATGTTGAATCCCGTGAGGAACTCGATGCCGAAGCGCTCGCCAAGCTTGACCGTGAGCTCGTTGATCGGAAATCCGGTGACGCGGCGCAGCGGGTGATCGCGGTCGTCGGGGCGGGGCGGGGCCTTCATCAGGAACGGCCCCATCACGCCGATCAGCCCCGAGGTGGTGGCGCAGCGGCCGCGGCGCACCTGGTCCCAGAAGCGGTCGGTGCTGAAGCCGTCGACCAGATGGAACGAGCCCGAGCGGATCAGCGCGATCATGACCGAGCTGGTGCCGCCGACGTGGAACAGCGGGAGGTTGACGAGCACGCCCTCGCCCTCGCCGAGGTAGCCGTAGACCACGGTGGCCGTCGTGTAGAGCTGCAGGTAGGGTGACAACACGCCCTTCGATGGACCCGTCGTGCCCGAGGTGTAGATGATCGACTGCACGTCCCAGGGCTGCGGCTGTGCCGAGTCGTCGAAATCCGCCGCGTCGCCCGCACCTGCCGCGCCGCTGGCCAGCGTCTCCGGCGTGACAACGTGCTCGACGTGCGCCAGTGCCAGGTCCTGAAGCCGCTCCGTCAGCGCGCCGTGCGCCAGCATTACCCTG
>JBIIDW010000454.1:0-2970 GCA_044238215.1 Steroidobacteraceae bacterium | reverse complement strand
GACCGGATCACGGCCGGCGGGACGGTCTCGCAGCCGCTGGTCAGCGGCATCGAGGCCATCGGCTTCGCCTACGGCTGGGACACCACGGGCGACGGCTATGCGGACAGCTATCACGACAACGGCGATTCGACCGCCCCGACGGTCAGCATCCGGTTCAGTTTCACGCTGGCGGCGGACGAAGCCCGGGTGGCCCAGGCGGGCGACGGTCGCCTGCGGCGCAACTACACGCAGGTCACGGCACTGAGGAACGTCATCCGATGAAGCCGTGCCGTGCCGTGGCCCGTGGCCAGCGCGGTGCCGTACTCGGCATCGGGCTGCTGTTCCTGCTCGTGATGACGCTGCTGGGCACCGCGCTGATGCAGTCCACCACCATGCAGGAACGCATGGCCGGTGGCGTGCAGGATCGCAATCGTGCGCTGCAGGCTGCGGAAACCGCCCTCAACGTCGCCGAGGCCTGGATAGCGTCGAGCGTGGCGCCATTCTCGCCGCTGCAGCGCGCGGCGTTCACCAGCGCCGGCCAGAAGGACGATTACAAGGCGCTGTACGACGCGCCGGTGAAGATCGACGACGCACTGGCCAGCGGAACGGCGGTCGCGATCGATGGTGACCCCGATGGCGATGGCCCCACCGAGGGCATCGCGCCGCTGCCGCGACTCGCATCGCAGCCCGTCTACGTCATCCAGTGGGTCAGCAGCGTCTGCACCGGGTCCGAGAACGTCGCCATCTTCAGGGTGACGGCCCGCGGCTGGGGGCAGAGCGCCAACAGCGCAGTCACGCTCGTCTCGGAGGTCACCCACCGCAGTTCCTGCGGCAACGGTGGTGGCGGTGGCGGGGTGACGTCGGGCAGCAACGACGATTCGGTCATATGAAGGCGACTCCAGTCGGCAGGGTTCACACCATGAGCACCACCCGGAAGCTTGCGTGCGCTGCGACCGGCCTGCTGGCCAGCCTCTCGGCTGCAGTGGCCGCCCCACCGTTCACGCCAGGCATGCAACCCACGGGCTGGGTCGCGCGGCCCATCGTCACCGGCCCGCGAGTGCCGAGCGGCATCGACGTGTCCTCAGGCGCCGAGGTGGCCTATCGCAGCGACTATCGGGTCGAGGACTGGCGCGGCAACGTCCACGGGCGGAAGGTCTTCTCGTCGGGCGAGGTGTCGCCCACCGAGGTACCCGTCGGGTGGGTCGACGTGGCCTCCGGTCTCGCATCGCTGAACTGGGATACGGGTCGGCGCATCGTGACGATGAACGGGACGAGCCGTGTGGCGTTCCGTTGGGCGAGCCTCTCGTCGGTCCAGCAGGCGTCCCTGGGCGACGCCACCACGGGCCCCAAGATCCTGAACTTCATACGCGGGGATCGCAGCAACGAAGACCCGGCCGCTGCGAAATTCCGCAAGCGCGGCGCGGTGCTCGGCGACATCGTTCACTCGAGCGTGTACTACTGGGACCACAGTCCCGGCACGACGACGCTCAAGCGCGTTTACGTCGGCGCCAACGACGGCATGCTGCACGTGCTGGACGCCAGGACGGGATCCGAGGTCTTCAGCTACGTGCCGTCGATGCTGATCCCGAGGCTCAAGGACCTCGCGAGCGCGAGCTATGCGCACGCGGGTTATGTCGACGGCCAGATCACGATGGCCCGGGTGGAGCTGTCGGGTGTCAAGACCATCCTGGTCGGCAGCCTGGGCTCGGGCGGCAGGGGCCTCTACGCGCTCGATGTCACCGATCCGACGGCGGCGACGGAGGCGGCTGCCGCAGCCAAGATCAAGTGGGAGATCACGTCATCCTCCACCGGCTACGGCAATCTCGGCCACGTGTACGGCTCGGCCCGCATCGCGCGGCTCAACAACGGCACCGCCGTCGCCATCGTGGGCAACGGCTACATGAGTGCCGGTAGCGGCCGCTCATCCCTGCTGGTCGTCAATCTCGACACCGGCGCCAAGGTGGCCGAGATCGACACGGGCTCGGGCAGCAGCACGAGTCCCGGCGGGCTCTCGACACCCGCGCTGGTCGACACGAACGGCGACGGGAAGGTGGACCTGGCCTATGCCGGCGACATCGATGGCAAGCTCTGGAAGTTCGACCTCGAGACGCTGACGGCCTCGCTGCTGTTCACGACCAGCCCCGCCCGCGCGATCACGGTAGCGCCCGTCGTGCAGGCTCATCCGGTCAGTGGCTACCTCGTCGTCTTCGGAACGGGCCGGATGCTCACAGCGGCCGATGCCTCGACCTCGACCGACAACCACGTCTACGGCATCTGGGACGGCGCTCCGTCGGCCAACACGCAGCTGCTCGCCCAGACCTTCGACGCCGCGGTGACGCGCGACACGCGCCGCTTCCGTTCGGCGTCCAGCGCCGCGCCCAACTGGTCGAGCGGCAGCCCGCTGCACAAGGGCTGGAAGCTGTCGCTGCCCGTGGGCGAGCACGTGGTCGGCGAGTCGCCCTTCCACCACGCCGGCCGCTACTACTTCACCAGCACCAATCAGCTCGTTTCCGGTGGCGAGAACTGGCTCAACGAGGTCGACTTCCTGAGCGGCGGCCGGCCGGTGTGCCCGGTGTTCGACCTCGACGAGGATGGCGAGGTCTGCACTGGCAGCACCCCGGATACCGGAGACCTGGTGCCCGATACGTCGGGCAAGGTCGCGGTCTCGATGTTCCTGCGGGATGGAGTGGTCTCGCAGCCGCAGCTCGTGACGCTGGGCGGCGGCTTCGTCTCGACCATCTACAACTGGAACCCGGACCGCTCGAACGAGCCGGGTGAGTTCAAGGACCCGGACGTGACGGGGGGTGTGTCGGGCGGCCACTTCGACTTCGACGCCTACGCTTACCAGGGTGGCAAGTGGAAGAACGTCAAGCACATTCACGAATACGACGACAAGTACAACGTCACCGGCGTGAACATGCTGAACGCGAGCTTCTCCGGCTTCAACCTCGCCAGCTTCGTCCCGTCCACGTCGACTGGATTCAAGGTGCT
>JBIIDW010000452.1:0-2971 GCA_044238215.1 Steroidobacteraceae bacterium | reverse complement strand
AGCAGAACGAACGAGACCGCCGACAGCAGGCCGCCGAGCAGCAGGTACGGCCGCCGGCGCCCCCAGCGGCTGCGCGTGCGATCGCTCGCGACGCCGAACAGAGGATCGACGACCGCGTCGTACACCTTGGCGGCGCTGACGAGCAGCCCGGCGAGCGCGGCGGCGATGCCCACGTAGTCGACGAGGTAGCGCAGCAGCAGGACGCCGGTCGCGCTGAACATCAGCGACATGCCGAGCGAGCCGATCCCCCAGCCCACGCAGAGGGAGACGGGCAGCGGGCGCGGCGGCGCGTCCACCGTCAGCGTGCGCCCGTCGACAGGTACTCGAGCGCGACCGCGGCGAATGCGCGGGCCCCGACCGGCAGGCCCGCCTCGTCGACATAGAACAGCGGCGAATGGTTCGAGGGCGCGGTCACGGGGTTCTGGTCCGGCGGCGTCACGCCGACGAAGAAGAAGAAGCTCGGCACCGCCTGCGCGAAGAACGCGAAGTCCTCGGCGCCCGTGGTCAGCGGAATCGCCTTGACCTTGTCGGCACCGGCGACCCGCTCCAGCACGGGCACCACCCGACGGGTCAGGTCGACGTCGTTGTTCAGCACCGGGTAGCTGCCGGGCCGGATCTCGAAGCTGGCGGTGGCGCCAGCAGACTCGGCGATGTTCTCGGCGATGCTGCGGATGCGGGCGTGGATCTCGGCGCGCTGCAGCGTGTCGAAGGTGCGGATCGTGCCGATCATCTCGACTTCGTCGGGGATGATGTTCTCGCGGATGCCCCCGCGGATCGCGCCGACCGTGACGACGGCCGGGTTCGCGGTGATGTCGACGTTGCGGCTGACGATGGTCTGCAGGGCGGTGACGATCTGCGCCGAGGTCACGATCGGGTCGACGCCGCCCCAGGGCCGCGCCCCGTGGGTCTGGCGGCCCTGGACGCGGATCCGGTAGGAGTCGACCGCGGCCATCAGCGGGCCGCCGCGATAACCGATCTCGCCCGCGCGCAGAATCGAGGTCACGTGCAATGCGAACGACGCAGACGGGCGGTACTTCTCGAACACACCCTGCTTGAGCATGAGCTCCGCACCGCCCTCCTCGCCTTCCGGCGCACCTTCCTCGGCGGGCTGGAACAGGAACACGATCGTTCCCGGAAGCTCTGCCCGCACGCCCGCGAACGCCTCGGCCAGACCCATCAGGATCGCCACGTGGGTGTCGTGGCCGCAGGCGTGCATCACGCCGACGGTCTGCCCTCGGTAGTCGGTGGTGACGCGCGAGCGGAACGGTACGTCGGTCTGCTCCGTCACCGGCAGGCCGTCCATGTCGGCACGCAGCACGACGGTCGGCCCGGGCAGGCCGCCCTTGAGCACGCCGATCACGCCCGTGAACGCGATGCCCGTCTCGACGGCCATGCCGAGCCGCTTGAGGTGCTCGGCCACCAGCTTCGACGTGCGGAACTCGCGGTTCGACAGCTCGGGATTCTGGTGCAGGTCGCGCCGCCACTCGACGACGCGCGGCTGCAGCGCGGCGAGCGCGGCGTCGACCCTCCCGGCCAACGCCGCGTCGGCGGGGGCGGCGACGGCCGCGACGGGCCCCAGGGCCGCGACGGCAGCCAGTGCCGCCGGCAAGAGTCTCTGGCGCAGTGCACGCATGGTTCCCACCCTCCGCAACCGCCGTTCGCGCGTCAGCGCCGGCCCACGTTAGCCCAGCCGCACGAGTTCGTACACCGACAGGCGCCCCTTGCGCTCGCCGACCGCGACGTGCCGACCGTCGGGCGACCAGCGCAGGCAGGTCGGCTCGGAGTCGGTCAGGTGCGCGTCGATCGCCTGCCTGAACTTCTGCGGCCACCACAACGTCAGGCGCCAGTCGCGACCGCCCGACACGAGGTAGCCCCCGGAAGGCTGGAAGGCGAGGCACTCGATGCGGTCGGTGTGCCCCGACAGTTGCACCGGCCGCGAGCCCTCCGGTCCTCGCCCGGAGAAATCCCAGCACACCACCTCGTTGCCGGCGTTGCTGGCGAGAAACTTCGAGTCGCCGCTCCAGGCGGTGAGCTCGACCTTGCCGGGATAGCCGCGCATCTGCGAGTCCTTGCCGGTGGCCAGGTACCAGAAGTGCAGCGATCCGTCCTGCATGCCCGACGCCAGCACGCGCCCGTTGGGACTGAAGGCCACCGTGAGGCAGCTGGCGGGCCACTTGTACTGGCGGGTGGAGAATGCCGGCGGCTCGACGCGGTGCACCACCAGCGCGCCGTTGATTGCCGCGCCGAGGTCGCGGCCCGACTTGTCCCAGCCGAGCGCCGCCACTGCGCCCGCACAGGGCTCGAACGCGTGCACCACCTCGCCCTCGGGCGACCACAGCGTGACCTGCTTGCCGGACGCACCGGCGAGCAGGCGGCCGTCGGGGGAAAACGCCAGCTGCGAGGTCCAGGCCGTCGCGGGACGCCAGCGCCTGAGTGCGCTTCCGTCGGCGCCGTCCCACAGCGCGACGCCGCCGTCCTGGCCGCTGCTCGCGAAGCGCGTGCCGCGCGGCTGCCACGTGACCGCGAGCGCGCCCATGCCGTGCTGCCCGACCTCGCGGGCGTCGAGCGAGTCGCCGCCGAAGCGCGCGAGGAACACCTTGCCTTCGCCGCCGGCGACGGCCAGCGCGGTGCCGTCCGGCGACCAGGCGAGATCGACGACGTAGTCATCGAGACTGGCCGCGGCCCGCGGCTCGAGGATCGCGGGGGTCTTCACGCGAGGCAGGAGTGGAAACCGGCCTCGAGCTCCTGGCGGTCGAGGTTGCGGCCGATGAACACGAGCGTGCTGCGACGTTCGGCGCCGGCCGGCCACGGGCGCTCGAGCCGCCCGTCGAACATCATGTGCACGCCGTGGAACACGTAGCGGCGATCCTCGCCCTGCAGGTTCAGCACGCCCTTCATGCGGAAGATGTCGGCGCCGCGGCTCTGCAGCAGGTACGAGAACCAGTCGTTGACCTTCTTCGGGTCGAGCTGG
>JBIIDW010000453.1:0-2971 GCA_044238215.1 Steroidobacteraceae bacterium | reverse complement strand
TCGATCCAGTTCGTCTGCCGGGCCGAACGTCCAGGCGCACCGAGACCGGCAGCCTGCGCCACGTCGACGAACCGTCGCCCGCCATCGTTGCGCAGCAGCACGGGTGATGCGCTGGCCGAGGTCGGGCCGCCCAGCAGATCGAGGTCGCCGTCACCATCGGCGTCACCCCAGCTGAGGCCACGCAACTCGGGCGCGCCCGCCTGGGGCATGCCCAGCCCTGCGCCGACGTTGCGCAACGTGCCGCGGTCGTTGCGATAGAGCCGGACTTCGCCCGAGGCCAGCGAAACCGCGAGGTCGGGATACCCGTCCCCGTCATAATCGCCCCAGGCGTTCGAGATCGACCCCGGCTCCGGGAGCAGCGCAGGCTGTATCGGCTCGAAGGGCAGCGCGGCGAATCCGCCGGAAGAACCCAGCAAGCCCGCGAGCCACGCGCAGGCCTGGGCAGCGCGGCGCGTCATCGCTCGAGCACGACGCGGCGGGCCAGATGGGCCTCGACCTGCGAACGCTGGAGCCACAGTTCCCGAAATTCACGCCGGGCCAGCAGCGGCAGCTGGTCGGTGCGATGCGCGGTGCCCGGCTGCCGGGAATTGCCGTAGCTCATCAGGCCATAGGCCCGGACCGGCGTCGTGAACTCGATCATCGCGACCCAGGTCTCCCCATGGCGCGGCTGGCGGCGCCCCGAGGGGTCGAGCGCACCCCAGGTGATCACCCGGAACGGACCGAGCCCCCCGACGTGGCCATCGCCCGGCAGATCGACGTCGCCGAGGCGGAAGCGCGACACCTC
The DNA here is from genome assembly GCA_044238215.1 of Steroidobacteraceae bacterium. Classification (GTDB taxonomy): domain Bacteria; phylum Pseudomonadota; class Gammaproteobacteria; order Steroidobacterales; family Steroidobacteraceae; genus UBA964. The sequence goes on along the minus strand of JBIIDW010000453.1, from coordinate 2,187 downwards.
GCCGAACGGGCGATCGATCGCGCCGTAGGTCGCCCGCGTGGCGACGATCGCCTCGCGCAGCATCGCCACGGCAACCGCCGGATCACGGATGCCGCTCGGCGTGCTCGTCGCGCGCGCAGGGTCGAACGGAATGGCGTAGTTCCCCACTCCGGTGAAGGCCGCGCCGGCGAAGCGCCGTGCCCATTCCTCGAACAGCAGCCCGGCACGACTGTCGCTGGAGTAATTGCGGTCCCAGGACTCGAGCAGCGCCAACGCAGCGCGCAGGTCCGGGTCAGGATCGGCGCTGCCGGCTGCAATCAGCGCCGGAAGGGTCCGGTCCGCCAGCAGGGCACGCGTCGAGAGCTTGAGCTCCGCGAGGCGCTCCAGCGTCAGCGCATGGCCCTCCGTCATCATCGTCAGCGAGTTCTGCGCGCGCATCGACAGCGGTGACTGCGGCGCGAGATACGCCGGGTAGTCCTCGGGCCGCAGGGGCGTGGGCCACGAAGGGAACCACGGCGGATCGTTCGCGTTCTGCACGAAGCCCGTTGGCGGGTTCGTGACGCGCGGCAGCTCGTCGTAGTCGTGCACCTGCGTCCAGAGGTACTCGGACGAGTCGCCCGGCACCAGCCCCCGCCAGAAGCGGAAGTCCCCGCTGCGGCGGCGCGGCGCGAGCCCGTTGAAGACGTACTCGATGTTGCCGTCGCGATCCGCGTAGCTGACGTTGAAGGTCGGCACCTGCAGCCGGCGCATTGCCGCGGTGAACGCGGCGTGATCGCGCGCCGTCGTCATGTCGAAGTACTGCCGAAGCGCCCCCGGGCGATCGAGCCCCGCCACGCGCAGCGCCACCGTGACACCGTCCGGACGCTCGAACACAGGGCCGTGCACCGTCCCGCGCCACTGCAGGGTCTTGCGGACCAGGCCCCCACCGGGCTGCCGGAGCTGATAGCTCAGCTCGCGGGTCTCGAACGCGCGGCGCTTGCCGTCGAACAGATATCCGCCGTCCTTCAGCGTCAGCCGGTACACGGTCGAGGCCAGCATCCCGTTGACGGTATTGGAGATACCCATCCGGGAGTTGAAGGCAAAGCGCACGATCGGCAGGCCGATCTGGGTCGCGCCGTAGACCTCCCAGCCGGGCGCGACCAGGTGCGCCTCGAAGTAGGTGAAGTAATTGACGTCCCAGGCCAGGTGCGGATTCTGCAGCAGCATCGGCTTGCCGCTGGCCGTGCGGGTTCCCGAGATCGCCCAGGTGTTCGAGCCATCCTCGCCGACGGAGGACTCACCCTCCCCGAGCCCACCGACCCCCAGACCGGGCGACGTGACGTACACGTAGTTCATCAGTCGGTGAGCGTGCGCGACGACATCGACACCGCTGACCGGCAGCACGATCCTGACCGCGGGATCGATCGACCCGGGATGCGCCGCGGCGTAGTCGTTGATGCCCTGCGCAAAAGCGTCGAGCCAGCGGCGGAACTGCGGATCCTGCATCCGGTACCACTGCCGCGCGCGGCCAGGCACCCCGTTGCGCAGCAGCCAGACCGTCGTGTCCTCGTAGGCCTTGCCCCAGTACTCGGCGCCACGCCCCCGCGACTCGCCGTACAGGCGCAGGATCTCGTCGCCGTGGCTCTGGGCCTGCGCGTAGCCGTAGCCGTGAAACACGGCCTCGGGATCCGACCCGTAGATGTGTGGCACGCCGTAGCGATCCCACAGGATCTCGCCGCGCGCGGCGGCGATCGGGGTGAGCTCGCGCCGCGGCGCCGGGTGCTCGCAGCCGCTTGCACCGACCAGCGCCAGCAGGCTCAGCGCCGAGGCCGCGAGCGCGGCCGCAAGACCGCGCCGCGACGGGCTCATGCCTGCGGGCCCGCGGCGCCGGGCGCGCCCGCTCCGCCGAGCCGGTGACGCTGCGTGTAGGCGGCGAGGTCGCGACGCAGCTCCGGCAGGAACAGGTAGACGGCGATCAGGTTGGGAATGGCCATGCAGAAGTTCAGCGAATCGACGAGGTTCACGAGCTGCGACAGCTCGAACGTGGCGCCGGTCGAGATCACGGCACACAGGAACAGGCGATAGGCCACGCGACTCGCCTGCCGATCGGAAAACAGCCAGGTCCAGGCCTGCTCGCCGTAATACCCCCAGCTCAGCACCGTGGAGAGCGCGAACAGGATCGCGGCGATCGACAGCACGACCGGGAACCACGGCACCACCGTCGCGAAC
>JBIIDW010000451.1:0-2972 GCA_044238215.1 Steroidobacteraceae bacterium | reverse complement strand
TCGGTTCGGTGCAGCAGGTGGTCGACACGCTCGGAGTCCTCAAGGAGGAACTGGGCGTCACCCACTACATCTGCTGGTTCCGCATTCCCTCGCTGGACCGCGGCGCCTCGCTGCGCGCGATGGAGCACTTCGCCACCCACGTGATCCCGCAGTTCCGCGACGATCCGGCGCCCGCGGCGTCGGCCGGCCCGGTCGCGGCGCCCCCACCCACGAGTCGCGTCGCCGTGACGCACTAGCGACGATGGGCGGGGGGGAACCGGTCACTGTCGAGGTCGAGGGGCGGATCGCCACCGTGGCGCTCGCGCGGCCGCAGCGTCGCAACGCGATGGACGGCGCCACGCTGGCCGCGCTCGACGCGGCGCTGGCCGGGCTCGCCGCCGGCGCGGAAGCCGCCGGCCTCGCCGCGGTGGTGCTGCGCGGCGCCGGCGGATTCTTCTGCGCCGGCTGGGATCGTCAGGACCTCGCGCGGCTCGCGGTTGCCGGCGACGCCGACCTCGCCGCCGCCTTCGCCGCCAACCACGCCACGCTCGACCGGCTCGCCGCGCTGCCCTGCGCCACGATCGCGTGGATCGAGGGCGGTGCGCTGGGCTTCGGTCTCTCGCTCGCGGCGCGTTGTGACCTTGCGGTCGCGCTGGACGACGCGCGCTTTGGTGCCCCCGAACTCTCGTACGGCATCGCGCCAGCCTCGATCCTCGGTGACCTCGCCGCCGTGCTGGGCCGCCGGCGCGCCAGCCAGTGGCTGCTCGACTGCGCGATCCGTGGCGCCCGCGAGGCGCTCGCCGACGGCCTGCTCACCGCCGTCGTGCCCGCGTCCGACGCCGACGCCGCGCTGCAGCGGCTGCTCGCGCCGCTGCGGGCGGCGCCGCCGGCGGCCGTGCGGGCCACCGTCTCGATGCTGCGCGCCGCCGGATCGCTCGATCCCGCGGTCGCGCGTGAACAGGCGATCGCGGGGGCGATCGCAAGCCTGCGTGCGCCCGAGGTGGCGCAGGCGCTGGCCGGGACCCTGCGTCCCGGCAGCGTTTCCCAATGACTGACTCTCACGTTCTCTGAAGGGGGAAGACGACGATGAATCGACGAATCCAGTTCGCCGTGGCATCCGCGCTCGCTGCCGCATCCGGCGTGGCTTTTGCGCAGCAGGCCGCCACCGAGGCCCCTGCGGGCCTCGATGAGATCGTGGTGACCGCACAGCGCAAGGTCGAGCGCCTGCAGGACGTGCCGGTCGCCGTGTCGGCCATCAGCCGCGAGGCCCTCGAGGCCGCATCGATCACCGGAGCGCAGGAGCTCGCGATGCGCGTGCCCTCGCTCAGCATGACGGCCTTCAACATCGCCCAGCCGCGCATCTTCATCCGCGGCATCGGCTCCACCGACGACGGCGCCGCACAGGACAACTCCGTCGCCGTGTTCGTCGACGACGTCTACGTGGCGCGCGGCTCCGGCCAGGCGTTCGAGTTCCTCGACATCGAACGCGTCGAGGTGCTGCGCGGCCCGCAGGGCACGCTCTACGGCAAGAACGTGGTCGGCGGCGTGGTCAACGTGATCAGCCGGCGGCCGCAGCGCGAGTTCGAGTCGCGCGTCTCGGCGAGCTACGGCAACTACGACGCCATCGACCTGCGCGGCTACGTCACCGGCGCAATGGGCGAGAACGGTGCCGGGTCGCTGTCCGCCCTCGTCAAGGACCGCAGCGGCTACGCCGAGAACGTCCGGCTCAATCGCGAACTCGAGGACCAGCAGGCCTGGGCGCTGCGCGGGCAGTATCTCTGGCAGCCCTCCGACGCGGTCGACGTGCTGTTCGCGGCCGACTACAACGACCACTCCGACAACGGCCAGTCGCGCAAGGGCGAGGGTCCCTACACGACCCCGCCGTTCGGCAGCGTCACGGCTTCGCAGACCACCCGCGATCCGCGCAAGTCCGAGTCGCCGCGCGTCACCTTCCAGGATCGCCAGGTCTGGGGACTGCTCGGCCGCGTCGACTGGCGCGTCGGCCCGGGCACGCTGACCTCGATCAGCGCGTTCCGCTCGAGCGACGTCGACCTGGCCGACGCCTTCACCGGCATCGGCTCGCCGCCGTACCGCGTGCTCGACACGGCCAACATCGAGAAGGAGAAGGCCGAGCAGTTCAGCCAGGAGGTGCGTTACGGCTTCGACGGCCTGGCCGGCGACCGGCTCTCAGGCGTCGTGGGCCTCTACTACCTGAACGAAACCGTCGACCGCACCGAGATCGCCGATCTCGTCTCGGTGATCGGCTCGCAGCTGCCGACCGTGCTCGGTGGCCTCACCGGCATCAGCGGTTCCTACCAGGACGCCGACAACACCAGCATGGGCGCGTTCGCCTCGATGACCTGGAAGTTCACGGACGCCTGGTCGTTCACGGTGGGCGGCCGCTACACCCGCGAGGAGAAGGACATCCGCACGCAGGTGCGCCGGATCGCCGACACCGACGCGATCCTGGCCGCGCCGCCGACCGAGACCTACGACGTGAGTGCCTCGGACACCTGGTCGAAGTTCACGCCGCGCGCCGCGCTGCAGTGGAAGCCCACGGACAACCTGATGCTCTACGCGAGCTACGCCACCGGCTTCAAGTCCGGCGGCTTCCAGGGTCAGGCGCCCACGGCTGCCGCCGCACGGTCTCCCTTCGATCCGGAGGAGGCGACCAGCGTCGAGGTCGGCCTGAAGAGCACGCTGCTCGACCGCCGGCTCACGCTGAACGTCGCGGTGTTCGACACCGACTACGAGGACCTGCAGGTGCGCCAGAACGCGCAGCGTCCCGGCGAGCCGCTGCCGATCCTGCGCATCACGAACGCGGGCGAGGCGCAGGCCAAGGGCTTCGAGGTCGAGCTGCAGGCGCGGCCGATCGAGAGCCTGCAGGTGTGGGCGAGCTACGGCTACCTCGACAGCGAGTACGTCAAGCTCGTCGACAACGCCGGCGTCAGCCGCGCCGGCAATCCGCTGCAGTTCGCGCCGAAGAACACCTA
>JBIIDW010000450.1:0-2974 GCA_044238215.1 Steroidobacteraceae bacterium | reverse complement strand
CCGCCGCTCCGGAGCCGCCCGTCGCCGTCGCGCGACCGGCGCCGAGCCCCGCCCCGGCGCCCGTCGTGGCCGAGGAACCGGCCCCGGCGCCGGGCATCGTCGACACGGCGATCGGGTTGCTGAGCCAGTTCTGGTGGGCCCTCGCCGGGCTGTTCGCCGTCGTCGCCGGGTTTCTCGGGTTTCGCAGCTGGCAGCGCAAGCGCGAGGCCGCCGCCGCCGAGGAGGGCGCCGTCGTGCTGCCTCCGCCGCCGGATCTCGACGAGGCGGTCGGGACCGTGGAGACGCCTGTCGCGATCGCGGAGACGGCGAGCCTGCGCCGCCCGAATATCGCCGCCCCGGCCGAGCCGCAGGGTTTCGTGGTCGAGGAGTCGGGCGAGTACGCACGGCCGGCGATCACGGACGCTCCCGGGCCGGAGCCCTTGGCAACCGTCGTGGCCGCCGACGAGACGCTCAGCGGCGACACGAACCTGAACCTCGACCAGGGCGATCCGCTGGCCGAGGCGGACTTCCACATGGCCTACGGTCTCTACGACCAGGCCGCCGACCTCGTGAAGCTCGCCATGAATCGCGAGCCCCAGCGCCGCGACCTGCGCCTCAAGCTGGCCGAGGTCTACTTCGTCTGGGGCAACCGCGACGAATTCCTGCGCACCGCGCGCGAACTGCACGAGACCCGCTCGGCCGGCTCGCCGGGCGAGTGGGAAAAGATCGTGATCATGGGTCGGCAGATCGCTCCCGAGGAGCCTCTGTTCGACACCGCGATGGGTCGGTTGGGTGGCTCCGAAGCCGACCTCGACCTGCCGCTGGATGCCGGCTCGCAGGAACTGGACATCGATCTCGCAGGCGAGGGCGACGGCGCCACGCAACTGCTCGACACCGCCGTCGGCGCGGAGCTGCTCGGCGCCTCGGATCACCCGACGGAGATCTTCGAGGCCGTGCCCCATGGCCGCGGCGGGGTTGGGCTGGAATTCAACGATGGGGGCACCGGCGAAGGGCCGATCCTCGATATCGACCTCGGCGAGGATTTCTCCGAGGCGCCGACCGTCGAGCAGCCGGCGCTCGTCGCGGCGCCCGCGACGGGCGGCGGCGTGGCCACGATCCGCGAGAAGCTCGATGCGGCACTGCGGCCGGCGGAGGGCGCCATCGACCAGACCGCGGAGCTTGCCTTCGACGACCTCGGTCTCGACCTCGGCGACCTCGAGAAGCTGGCCGACGAGTCCGACCCCGGTCTCGAGCCCACGGGCCGTTTCGCAGCCGGTGTCGGGCCGGCGTCGGCCGAGCCGGAGCGGCCCCGCGGCAGCGCGCTGGGCGCTGACGTCACCGAATTCATCGATCTCGGTGACCGCCGGGCGGATCTCGTCAGTCTCGACGACATGCTGCGCGCGCGGTCCGCGGATAGCGCGGCGGAGCCCCCGCTGCCCGAGTTCGACCTGTCCGGCGCTGGCGATCTGCACGAGCAGGCCCCGCCCGTCACGGTCGAGCCCGCCGCGGCGGTCGATGTCGAGGCCTCGGTCGCGCCGGCCCCGGTCGCAGATCCGGGTTTCGACCTCTCGACCGGCGAATTCCTGGTCGACGAGCCGGGCGAACTCGCTCTCGACCCGGTCGAGCCCGCGACGATCAGCGAGGTGGGCACGAAACTGGACCTCGCCAGGGCCTACATCGACATGGGCGACCCTGACGGCGCGCGCAGCATCCTGCAGGAAGTGCTGCAGGAAGGTTCGGTCAGCCAGAAGCAGGAAGCACAGCGCCTGGTCGAAGCGCTGCCGGGCTGAGTCGATCCCGACGGCGGCCTGGCCGGGACTCGCGTGCACCGCGTCGCCCTCGGGGTGGAGTACGAGGGCACGGGCCTCTGCGGCTGGCAGGCGCAGGCCGGTCTGTGCAGCGTCGAGGGCTGCCTCGAGGACGCACTCGGTCGGGTCGCGGACCACGCGGTCTCGTTGACCTGCGGTGGACGGACCGACGCCGGAGTCCACGCGTCGGCGCAGGTCGTGCACTTCGACACCTCCGCCCGGCGCCCGTCGCGAGGCTGGGTCCTCGGCGCAAACAGCAGGCTCGATCCGCGAATCAGCGTGCGCTGGGCCTGCCCGGTTCCCGCGTTCTTCCACGCGCGGTACTCGGCGACCGCGCGCAGCTACCGCTACTCCGTCTACAACCGCCCGGTGCGTTCGGCGCTGCACCGCCTGCGCACCGCCTGGGTACGCGGCCACCTCGACGAGACGCGCATGCAGGCTGCGGCCGGCTGGCTGGTGGGAGAGCATGACTTCAGCGCATTCCGTGCCGCGGAGTGCCAGTCGCGTTCACCCGTCCGGCGCGTCACGCGGCTCGACGTCCGGCGCGAGGGCGATCTGGTCCATATCGACGTCACGGCGAACGCCTTCCTGCACCACATGGTGCGCAACATCGCCGGCATGCTGATCGAGGTCGGGCGCGGCGAACGCGAGCCAGCCGGCGTGGTGCAGGTGCTGGCCGGGCGGGACCGTCGTCGAAACGCGCCGACGGCCCCGGCCGCCGGGCTGTGCCTGGTCGCCGTGCACTATCCCGAGGCATTCGGACTGCCTGCCGATCCGTTATGATCCGGGTTCCCTGAAGGCGGATGCCGGGTTCGACCATGTCCTGGTTCGACAAGATCATGCCCTCGCGCATCAAGACGGAGCGCCGGACGCGCTCCGTACCTGAGGGCCTTTGGATCAAGTGTCCCGCCTGCGACTCGGTCCTCTACCGTGCGGAACTGGAGCGCAACCTCCACGTCTGCCCGAAGTGCAGCCACCACATGCGAATCGGGGCGCGGGAGCGGCTGCGCCGCCTGCTCGACCCCGACTCCGCCCACGAGGTCGGCGCCGGCGTCACACCGGAGGATCCGCTGCGTTTCAAGGACAGCAAGCGTTACCGCGACCGCCTCGTGGCGGCGCAGAAGAGCACCGGCGAGCGCGACGCCCTGGTGGTGATGTCGGGCACCCTTGACGCGATGCCGCTCGTC
>JBIIDW010000449.1:0-2981 GCA_044238215.1 Steroidobacteraceae bacterium | reverse complement strand
GCAGACGCGCTCGCAGCCCTCGGGCCGGCGAGTGATCACACGGAGATCGATCGCCATCGTGGCTAGCGCTGTTGCCAACATCGCCGTGTACGGGGCAGTTACCGTTGATGGTGAGGCGCGGATGGCGCTTGCGTTGGGCGGGGGTCCTCTCGAGGGGCTTTACCCGGCATCCCGGGTCGCTGATCTCCGCCGCCCGTTGACTCTAACGCTGCAATCTTGAAGTATTTGCGCTTTCCGCCCCGCATCGCGATCTACTGGAGTCTGGGATGTCGCTAGCGAGTCATCGTCCGCCCTCAAGCCTATACGCGTCCACTGCCCCGAAAGGGATGGTGTCCACTGATCACCCGCTCGCAACGGCGGCTGGTCTCGATGCGCTGAAGCGCGGTGGTTCCGCTACCGACGCTTACATCTCGGCCGCGCTCGTTCAAGCTGTGTTGATGCCGCCGATGACATCCATTGCGGGCGGACTAGGCCTCAACTGGTTCGACTCCAAGACGGGCAAGACAACCATGGTCGCGGGTGACTTCAAGACACCCGCGAATGAGCCCGGCGATTGGGACGAAGCCGGGGCGGACTCCGGGCGCACGGTCTGTGCACCAGGGTGGCTGAACGGCTGCTCCGCGGCATGGCGGCGATGGGGACGATTGAAATGGCCGGAGCTCTTCGAACATGCGATCGCGCATGCGCGCGACGGGTTCGAGGTTTTCCCGAAGCTAGCGGGATGGATGAGCGCCAACCGGCTGTGGATGGCCCGATATCCTGAAGGGCAACGCGTTTGGTGCCCGGATGGCCGCATGATCAGCAGCGGCGAGCGGCTGGTACAGACCGACCTCGCACGTACGCTACAGCGTCTCCAAAGCGACCCCGATCTTCACTGGTTTTATACCGGAGATTTCGCCGAACGGTATGTCGCTGCAGCGCGTCGTGACGGCGGTCAACTCACAATGGAGGACATGGCGCGCCATCGCGGCAACGCCATGGTGCAGAACGCGGTCCCAGTAGGCACCTATCGCGGGTACGAGGTTCACGCCCCTGGCGCGACGTTGGTTGCCTTGGCCTTGGCACTTGCCGAGAGGGGAGACCTCCGGGCGCTCGGCGCGCCGCTTGCCAATCCCGAAACCGTGTACCGACAGATGCGCATCCTCGAGGAGATTTGGCATACAGGCCTTGACCGCGGTGTCGCACTCGGCGCCACGAACATCACTGCAGAGACCGTAGAGCCGCCATCCGAAGCCTTGATCGAAGCACTCTGGCGGAGAGTCGTCGAAGAGCCGTCGCGGCCCTATGACCCGCTCACACCGGGCACGAACGCGCTGACCGTGATGGATGGCGATGGCAATGTTGCCTACAACGCGCACAGTTGCACGGGGCGTCCTTTCGGGACCGGACTGCTCGTCGACGGCGTAGTATTGTGCCGCCCGTTGCGAAATTGGGGTCAGCCGGTACGAACACCCCTCGGTATGTCGAATTGCCTGCTGCTCGCCCGAGGCGGACAGGCCCAGTACGCCGTCTCCTCGCCCTCCGCCGGACACCTGGTTGCGATTCTCCAGGAGGCTATGAATTTTGGCGAATTCGAACTAGGCCCGTCGGAGTCTGTCTGGAACCCGCGATTCGGCGCCCCGCTGCCGGCGAGCCGTCGCGCAATGATCGAAGGGAACTTCCCGGAAGAGCATTACGACCACCTTCGCAAGCGTGGGATGGGCTTCTTCCGGGTGATGCCGATGGAGTCGGAAATGGGTTCGTGCCAGATCGTATATCGAACAGGCAGTGGCATCGGCGGTGTGGCCGATCCGCGTCGCCCCGGACAAGCCGCGGGCTGCTGATTCGATACCGACTAATGAGGTCACTCTGCAGTGAATCCGCGCACCAGTGCGTCGACGTTGACGGCTGAACCCGCCGCACCGCCCGGGCGCAGGCTGGGTCTTGCGCTTTGTGCGAGGAGCAGCCCATGAACGCTGTCCGAGTCTCGGTACCGGGAAACTACCAAGGGTACTCCCGCATTGTCGCCAATGGCTACGCCAAGAACTCGCGGTACGTGACCGTGCGCGACGGCTGTCGACTGGCGGTAGATATCTATCGGCCCACCCTCGACGGCTCGTTCTCGAGCGGACCGCTTCCTACTGTCGTGATTTCCACGGGGTATCGCCGCTCATTCATTCTGAAAGACGGGGAGTTTGCGGCTTCCGATTTCCCGGGATTCCAACTTGGCGACTGCGTAAGCGCCGTGACCCGCGGGGCGCGCCTCGTCGACCGACACGTCGCCCGCTGGCGGGAAGAGGCCGATAAACTAACGCCTGAGGCGTTCCGGGGGTGGTTGCTCGCCAAAGGGAGCACGGCGGAATTCCTGCTGGTCCACGGCTACAACATCGCGATCATCGACAACCGCGCCACCGGCGCGTCGTTTGGCACCTCCGACGGCCTCGATCATCAGACCCAGGGCCAGGACGCCTGCGACATCTTCGACTGGATCGTCGACCAGCCATGGAGCACCGACTCACTCGCGATGGTCGGCTCCTCGTGGCTGGGCCTGGCCCAGAACGCAGTAGTCAGTTGCTTGCCACGGCATCTGAAGGCTGTGCTGCCAGTGAACGCCGGCATGGATACGTTCGTACCCATGTACCCCGGCGGACTCTACAACGTCGGCCTAATGCGACAGTGGTATCGACAGCGTGACATGTTCGAGCGCGGCTTCGAGGCTGACGTGGTCGATGACGACCTCGATGGCTCATTACGCGCAGCTGCCATCGCCGAACGCAGCGCTCCGTCTGACGATCCGCACTGGATCCTGACCATCCCGACCGCTACGGAGCGCGAGGCGCTTCTGGAACGCTATGCAGGCTGGTCCAGAGAGCGATACCAGACAAACGGCCGCTACTACAACCGACACCTGCCGGACGGCTCCTTCGGGGACTGGAAGCTCGGGCATCTGGACCCGAGCTTGGCCAACCGCAGCGGTGTCGCGTACTACGGCTACGGCGGCT
>JBIIDW010000448.1:0-2991 GCA_044238215.1 Steroidobacteraceae bacterium | reverse complement strand
CATCGCCGTGCTGCCGTGAGCGAGTCCTGGCTCGCCGCGTCCGCGCTGCGCCAGGCAGCGCTGATCCTGGCCAGCCATCGCCGGCTCGCGGGCCGCGAGCTCGTCGCGCCGCCGCCGGGCACCGCCGCCGGGGCGATGGCCGCCCAGGCGCGCGCCCTCTACGAATCCCCGATCGTCGTGCTCGCGCACGGAATCGAGTCCGACCCGATCGTGAACTACGGCAACGCGGCGGCGCTCGCGCTGTGGGAAATGCCCTGGGAAACCTTCACGCGCATGCCGTCGCGGCTCACCGCGGCGCCCGCCGACCGCGTGGAACGCGACCGGCAGCTCGCGGCCGCCACGGCCGCCGGCATCCTCTTCGACTATTCCGGCGTGCGCGTGTCGGCCAGCGGTCGCCGCTTCCGGATCTCAGGGGCCACCGTGTGGAACCTCGTCGACGAGCAGGGCTGGCGCCGGGGCCAGGCGGCGGCCTTCGCGGAGTGGCAGTACCTCTGAGCGCCGCGCGCGCTCAGGCGTGCGTTCCCTGCAGGATGCTGTGGCGGATCTGCTCCGACAGCACGAACTCGGCGTCCATGGCCACCCGATCCAGCACCTCGTCCCAGCACAGCATTCCGGCGTCGTCGGCGCGGATCACGCCGCGCGCCAGCAACTGGGAGATGAACTGCTCGAACATCGCGCGGTCGGAGAACTCGGGTGAGTTGAAACCGTAGAGCATGTCCATGCGCTGCGCCATCAGCTGGCAGCGGTCAGCGAGGCCGCGCGCGTTCACGGCGCCCGAACCGGCGCGGCGCAGCAGCGCGATCGCCAGGTAGTAGCGCTCGATCGTCTGCACCGTGGCCTCGGCGAGCAGCGACAGCTGGATCGCCCGTGGCGAACTCGGCGCAGGGCGGCGCCATACCGTACCGCCCTCGACCGGCTCCAGCACGCCCTGCCGGGCAAGCGCCTCGAGCGTCCCGCTCACCACCGCCGGCAGCTCCTCCTCGCTCCACTTCAGGAACAGCTCCGCGGCGACGTACGGGTAGATGCGCCACGCCAGCCGCTGGATGTCCTCGGTACGCACCTCGGCGTTGCCGATGAATGCGCAGGCAATCAGCGAGGGCAGCGCGAAAAGGTGCAGCACGTTGTTGCGGTAGTAGGTCATCAGCACCGCGCCCTCGTCCGGGATGCGGGCGAGGTCGCCGAGCCTGTGGGGCTGTCGCGACAACACCTTCATGGACTCGCCGTAGGCGATCACCCCGGCGCCGTCGAGCGGCGTGACGGTGACCCGCGCGTCGTACGGCCGGTCGCGCAGCAGCGCGAGGTAGAGGTCGATCTGCCGCTCGAGGTCGCCGACCACCATCGCCTGCCGCGGCGTGGCCAGCAGCGTGACGGCCAGCAGGTTGATCGGCGTGACGGCCGCCGCCGCGTTGATGTGGCGCATGATGCGCTGCGCGAGGTCCTCCACCGCCCGGCCCACCCACGGCGCCCGCGTGTCGTCGGGGAAACGGGTCGCGCGCCAGCCGGGCGCGTGCAGGTCCAGCAGCGCGTCGAGTTCCACCGGCTCGCCGAGGTTGACGTGCACCTGCCCGAATTTCTCACGCAGCACGGGCAGCGCGCGGACCAGGTCGAGCACGCTCTCCTTCTGCTTCGGCCGGCCCGACAGCTCGCCGACGTAGGTGCCGGCCTCCACCACGCGCTCGTAGCCGAAGTAGACCGGCAGGAACACGACCGGCCGCCGCGGGTCGCGCAGGTAGCTGCGGACCGTCATCGACAGCATGCCGGTGCGCGGCTGCAGCAGCCGGCCGGTACGCGAGCGCCCGCCCTCGATGAAGTACTCGATCGAATGGCCGCGGGCCATGATCGTCGCGAGGTACTTCATGAACACCGCGGTGTAGAGCTGGTTGCCGCCGAAGCTGCGCCGGATGAAGAAGCCGCCGCCCTTGCGCAGGAAGCGCCCGACCACCGGGATGTTGAGGTTGATGCCGGCGGCGATGTGCGGGATCGCGTAGCCCTGCTTGTAGATCGCGTAGGACAGCAGCAGGTAGTCCATGTGGCTGCGGTGGCAGGGCACGAACACGACCTCGCGGTCGCGCGCCGCGTCGCGCAGCGTCTCGGCGTGCGCGAAGGTCACGCCGTCGTACAGGCGGTTCCACAGGCGCGTCAGCACGCCATCCATGAACGTGACGAAGGCGTGCGAGTAGTTGGCGGCGATCTCCTCGGCGTAGCCACGGGCGACGAGCAGTGCACGCCGCCGCTCGAGCCCGCGATCGGCCATCTCGCGCGCCACCGCGGCGCGCACCGCCCGCGTGCGCAGCACCCGCGCGACGATGGTGCGGCGGTGCGAGAGGTCGGGGCCGATGCGCGCCGCGCGCTGGCGACGGAAGGCGGCGCGCTGCGCCCGTGCCAGGCGCGCCGCGGCGGCGGCGGCCGGCCCCGCGGCGGCAGCGAGCAGCGCGCTCAGGCTCGCCGGCTCGCCGAGCTCGACCATCGTGAAACGCCCGTTGAAGACCACCTGCAGCAGCTTGCGCAGGCCGCTGCCGAGCACCCAGTTCTCGGTCAGCACGAGCCGCAGCCACGAGCCTTCCTTCTGCGGCGCCCGGCCCCAGTACACCGCGACGGGCACCAGCCGCACGTCGGCCGCGGGATCGGCCTGCACCCGCTCGATCAGCCGCACGAGCGCCGGCGGGGGCCGCCGGTCGATGCGGCGGTCGAAGACGCCGCGCGCCTGCAGCAGCGGCACGGCCGCGCGCAGCGGCGGCCCGTCCCCCGCCGCCAGCCGTTCGGAGGGTCGCGGCAGCCGGCTGGCGACGCAGAGGTTCTCGAGGATCGCGAGGTCGGTGCGGCTGCGCCGCTCGAGTACGTAGCAGACGGGACCGGGCTCGGCCGCGAGACGCTGCAGCCGCTCGACGGGATGCACCTCGACCCGGGCCCAGAGGGCGACCAGGCGCCGCAGCAGGGTCATCGACGCTCAGCCCGGACGCGGCGGGTTCGCGAGGCCGCGCTGCACCGCGG
>JBIIDW010000023.1:0-10746 GCA_044238215.1 Steroidobacteraceae bacterium | reverse complement strand
TGCGCATGCCGTTGCGCGACCACTCTATCGGGATGCGCCCCAGGAAATCGCGGACCTCGAGCATCGACACCGCCGGATCGTTGATCCACTCGAGGATCCCGCCAGCGCTGCCGAACAGCAGGGTCGACTGCGCGCAGGTGCCGAGGATGTAGCCCATGTTGCCGATGCAGTCGGCCTCGTTGCGCGTGAAGCTGACCCACACCTTGCGCCCGCCCACCAGGGTGTCGAGGGCGGCCTTGACCGCGGGCAGCGCGATCGGCATGCCCATCTCGACGAAGATGCAGTGGTCGGCGTCGGTGAGCACGTAGCAGTTCAGCGGCTCGTAGCCCTCGACGTCGCCGGGCAGCCAGCTGAGCCGCTCGGTGCGCACGAGGCAGCCCACGCGATGCAGCCGTCCTGGCACCAGGGTCGTGATCGTCTGGTTTGCGCTGAAGGGACGCCGCGAACCCGGCCCGAAGGCACCCGGGAGCCGCGAGCCGGCGTCCGGGGGAGCGAGGCCCGCCGCATAGGCGCTGCGCAGCAGGGCCATCACCGCCGCGGCGGAACCCCCGGCGAGCACCGCCCGCCTGTCGACTGGACTCGTCATGTCACCCTCCCCCGGCCGGTCGCAGCAGCGGCCGGTCACAGCAGCGGCCGGACCCCGCTTCGTCGTATCCTCTGCGCTGCCCCCGGCTCCTGCAAGCGCCACCACCCCGCCATGAACGCGAACCCCGCCCCGATCGACTCCGACCGCGAGTTCCGCAACGCCCTCGGGGCCTTCGGCACGGGTGTCACGGTCATCACCACCCGCGCCGCCGACGGCAGCCTGCACGGGCTGACCGCCAATTCGTTCTCCGCGGTCTCGCTGCAGCCGCGGCTGGTGCTCTGGAGCCAGTCGCTGCGCACCCCGAGCCATTCGGTGTTCGAGGGCGCCACGCACTTCGCCATCAACGTGCTGTCGGTCGACCAGGTCGACCTCTCGCGGCGCTTCGCGCGGTCCGCGTCCGACAAGTTCGCCGGCCTCGCGGTCACCCACGGGATCGGCGGGTCGCCGCTGCTGCCCGGGGCCGTGGCCACCTTCGAGTGCCGGGCAGCCGCCCGGCATCCCGGCGGCGACCACGTGATCCACGTCGGCGAGGTGCTGCGCTTCGCCTGTTCCGACGGCACGCCGCTGCTGTTCGTGCGCGGCCGCTACCAGACCGGCCGCGACCTCGAGGCCAACCCGCGCCCCGACGCGGACCTGGAGTCGGCCTGGGGCGGGCTGTCCTGAAGCCATGACGCCGCGGCACCTCGCGCTTGCCGCGCTGCTGGCGCTGATGGCCGGCACCGCCATGCCGGCGGAGCCGGCACGCGACCCCTTCGCGGAAGCGGGTCGCTACACGGTCCGCCTGAGCGTGTCTTCGCAGCACTCCTTCATCGAGCAGGACGCCGGCAGCTGGGAAGGCGCGGGATTCCTGGTCGACAGGTCGCGCGGCTGGATCCTCACCAACGCGCACGTGTCGGGTTACGCGCCGACGCGCATCCGCGCAGCCTTCCGCGATGGCGAGCCCATCGACGCCCGCGCCGTCTTCATCGACAACCTCCTGGACCTCGCGCTGCTGCAGGTGCCTCCCGACAGCCTGCCGCCCGACGCCATCGAGGCACGCCTCGCCTGCGACGGCCTGCCGGCCGTAGGCACCATCCTCGGGACCTTCGGACACCCGATGGGCTACGCGTTCACCGCGACGCGGGGCATCCTCGCCGGCGTCAGCGGCGCGCACGGCTATCCGATGATCCAGACCGATGCGCCGATCAGCCCGGGCAACTCGGGCGGGCCGCTGATCAATCTCGACAGCGGCGAGATCATCGGCGTCAACACTTCCAGCGCCGCCGACCGGCGCGCGCAGAACATGAACTTCGCGGTCATGTCCCGCCACGCCTGCCGCGTGCTCGAGCTGCTGCGTACCGGGCGCCCCGCCACCGTGCCGCGGATCTCGACGCCGTTCGCGCGCGACGCGGACGGCACGCCGACCCTCACGGTCGCGCTCGACCCGGCCGTGCCGGACGGCTGGGGTCTGCGCGCGGGCGACCGGGTCCTCGGCGTCGAGGGCATGGCGGGCGAGCCCGGCAGCGCCGCGGAGCTGCTGCTCGCGCTGCGCGGCGCAACCGGCCGCGTGCCGCTGCGCGTCGAGCGCGGCGGCCGCAGGATCATCGTCCCGGCGACGCTCACGCCCAGCCTGCAGTACGTCGGTCGCCGCGGCCTCTCCATCGACGGCGTCGTGTTCGGCCCGCGCGAGCTGTTCCAGGTCGCCACCCCGGACGAGGCCGGCACGCTGATCATCCACCACGTCGAGTTCGGCTCGACCGGCGCGCTGCAGGACATCGACTACGGCGGCGAGGTCGTGTCCGTCGACGGCGAAGCGATCCGCTCGCTGTCGCAGCTCGAAGCGGTGGCGCAGCGCGCGGCCACCGCCGGTCGCCCGCTGACCCTGATCCTGCGCGTCTTCGACGACGAGGAGGTCAATCCGGCCTTCTACCTCGTCAGGCAGCTTCCGGCAGAGAGCGTCCAGCGGTATCCGGACTGAGCGCCTGCAGATGGCCCGCTTCCGCTTCCTGCACGCCGCCGACATCCACCTGGACAGCCCGCTGCGCGGGCTGCCCGAGCACGACGGGCACACGGCGACACGGATCCGCCACGCCACGCGCGAAGCCTTCGACGGTCTCGTCGACTTCGCGATCGCCGAGGCAGTCGACTTCGTGGTCATCGCCGGTGACCTCTACGACGGCGACTGGAAGGACTACCGGACGGGGCTGTTCTTCGTCGAGCGTGTGGGCCGCCTGCGCGAGGCGGGCATTCCCGTTTACCTTCTGCAGGGCAACCACGACCACGAGAGCCCGATCACCCGCAGGCTGCAGCTGCAGCTGCCGCCGAACGTCAGCCGCTTCGGCAGCCGGACCGCGGAGACCTTCACCATCGAGCGGCTCGGCGTCGCGCTGCACGGCCGCAGCTTTCCGCAGAAAGCCGTCACCGAGAACCTCGCCGCGGGCTACCCGGCACCGCTGCCCGGCCATTTCAACATCGGCGTGCTGCACACGGCGCTGGGCGGGCTGGGCGGCCACGAGAACTACGCGCCCTGCACGCTCGCGGAACTCGTCAACCGCGGCTACGACTACTGGGCGCTGGGGCACGTGCACCAGGCACAGGTGCTGCATCGCGATCCACACGTGGTGTTCCCGGGCAACCTGCAGGGCCGCAACGTCCGCGAGACCGGGCCGAAGGGCGCCGTGCTCGTCGAGGTGGACGAGGGGCGCGTGCAGGCCACCACGCAGCTCGCGCTCGACGTGGTGCGCTGGGCCGACCTCGGCGTCGACGTGCGCGGCTGCGTCAGCGTCGCCGAAGTGGTGACCCGCATCGCCACGACGCTCGCCGAGGCCGTCGCGCGCGACGGCGATGGCAGGCTGCTGGCCTGCAGGGTGCGGCTGCAGGGGCAAACCCCGCTGCACGGCGAGCTGCTCGCCAGCGCCGGGACGCTGGTGGCCGAGGCCTGGGCCGCGGCACTGGGGCTCGGCAGCGAACACGCCTGGATCGAGCGGGTCTCGATCGAGACGGTGGCGCCGGTCGCCGCCGGAACGGCCCGATCGGCCGGCGACGCGCTCGGCGACCTGCGGCGCTACCTCGACGAGGCCGCCGGCGACGAACCTCTGCGTTCCGGCGTCCGCACCGCGCTCCAGGAATTCGTCGCAGCGCTTCCGGCCGAGGCGCGCCGCGACGTGGACGACCCGGTGCTGGCCGCCGCCCTCGCCGGCGACGTCGAGGCGGTCATGGCGGGCGCCACCGACTTCCTGCTCGGCCGGCTCGGGTCGGGCGGCGGCGCCGCGCCGTGAGGATCCGGCGGCTCGACCTGCTGCGGCACGGGCACTTCACCGACCGCCGCCTCGACTTCGAGCCCCGGCCGCTCGACCTGCACGTCATCCACGGTGCCAACGAGGCCGGCAAGTCCACGGCCCGCTGCGCGATCGCGGATTTCCTCTTCGGTTTCGACGCTCGGTCGCCGCACGGATTCCGCCACGACTACCGGCAGCTGCTGGTCGGCGCGGTGCTGGAATCGACCGGCCCACGATTCGAGGCGCGGCGCCGCAAGGGCAACAAGGACACCCTGGTCGGCGAGGACGGCAGCGCGCTCGAGGGCGCCGAAGCGCGCCTCGGCCAGCTGCTCGGGGGGATCGACCGCGCCGGCTTCGAGCGCATGTTCAGCCTCGACCAGCAGCGGCTGCGCGCCGGGGGCGACGAGATGGTGCGCGAGCAGGGTCACGCCGCACGCACGCTGTTCGCCGCGAGCGCGGGGCTCGGCACGCTGCGCACGACGATCGACGCGCTGGATCGCGAGGCCGACGGCCTCTGGGGCCCGCGCCGCGCGGCCCACCGGCGCTTCACCGCCGCCCACGACCGGCTGCAGGACGCGCAGCGGCGCGTGCGGGAGCAGACCCTGTTGACGAGCCGCTGGCAGGAGCTGCGCGACGCGGTCGACGCGGCGCTGCGCAGGCTCGAGGCACTGGAAGCCGCGATCGCGCAGGCGGAGACCGGGCGACGGCGTCTCAGCCGCGTCCGGCGGGTCCGCAATACCGTGCTGCGCCTCGACTCGGCCACCGCCGAGCGCGCCGCGCTCGGCAGCGTCCCGGCGCTGCCCGCCGACGCCCGCGCCGTGCTCGAGGCGGCCGTCGGCGGAGTCCGCTCCGTCGAGGCGGCCCTGCTCGAGATCGACGCCGACGTGGCAGCGCGCACGGCGCGACTGGCGGCACTGCAGCTCGACGCGCCCGTGCTCGAGCGCGAGGCGGCGATCGGCGGACTGCTCGAACGGCGCGGCGCACTCGTCAAGGCACGCGGGGACCTGCCCAACCTCAGGCGCCAGCTCGCGCAGCTGCACGAGGCGATGCGGCTGCGTGCACGCGAACTGGGCTGGGCGGAGGCCGACCTCCCGACCCTGGCCGCGCGCGCGCCCTCGCGCGCGGACGTCGCCGAGGCGCGGGATCTGCTGGAACGCCGCTCGGCGTGGACGGAGTCCCGGCGCGCCACGCTGCGCACGCTCGAGGACACCGAGGAGGAGCTCGCCAAGCTGCGGCGCGAGCGCGCCGCCCTCGGACCGGTCGAGGACCTCGTGGCGCTCGAGGGCAGGCTGTCGGCGGCGCGGCGCGCCGGTGATCCCGACGAGCGGATCGACGGCCTGGCGCGCGGCGTCGCCGAGCAGCAGCGCCGGCTCGAGCGCTCGCTGCGCGAGCTGCGGCCCCCTGTCGCCAGCGTCGAGGACTGGCTGGCGCTCGACGTGCCGACGCCCGGGGCGGTGCAGGCCGCTGCGGACGCGGCCGACGCGCTGCAACGGGAGATCGAAGCGGAGCAGCGCGCACTCGCCACCGCCGAAGCCGACCTCGAGCGATCGCGAGCCGAGCTGGAGCGGGCGAATCCGCGTGCGGATCGGGTGTCGCTCGAGGCCGTCGATGCCGCGCGCGCGCACCGCGACGCCGGCTGGCGCCTGGTCGAGGGGCAGCACATCGCGGGCCCCGCGCCCGATCCCGACGAGCTGGCACGCTACGCCGGCGGCGCGCCCGCGGGACTCGTCGCTGCGTACCGGGCCGCGGTGGAGAACGCGGACGCGCTCGCCGACCGGCGGTTCGACGGCGCCGAGGCCGCCGGCCGCATCGCGGAACTGGACCGGGCCGTGCAGGCCCGCGCCGCCGGGCTGCGGCGCCTGCTCGACGGCGCGGCGCGCCTGCAGCAGCGGGCGCAGCGCGAGCGGACCGAGTGGCTGGCGCTCTGGCAGCCCACCGGCATCCTGCCGCTCGCCCCCGCGGCAATGGCGACCTGGCTGCAGGCGCGCGCGCAGGCCCGCGAGGCCGTCGACGCGATCGATTCCGCGATCGCCCAGCGCGATGCGGAGCGGGCGGTACGGGACGAACTGCGCAGCGGGCTCGTCGGCGCGCTGCGCGCACTCGGCGTCGCGGTCGATCCGCTCGCCGGGGAGACGCTGCGCCCCGTGGTCGAGGCCGCGCAGGCCTGGCTGGTGGAGGCCGGCCGGCGCAACGCGACGCGGGAGCGGCTCGACGGCCAGTGCGCGCAGGCCGAGGCCGTGGCGGCGCGCCGCACCGCGACGCTCCGCGATCTCGACGCGACAGGCACCGCCTGGGCCGGACTCTGGGAGCCGCTGGCCGCGCGCCTCGGGCTCGCCGGCGACGCGGCCTCGGCGGCATCCGCCACGTCGACGCTGCGCGCCCGGCTCGCGATCCTCGACGAATTCCGCGAGGACGCCGCCCAGGCCGAGGCGCTGCGCATCGAGCGGATCGGCAAGATAGAACGCGACATCGAGCAGTTCGCGACCGAGGTCGGCCAGCTCGCCGGCACGCTCGAATCGGGGTCACCGGCGCTCGAGCCCGAGGACGCGATCGCCCGCCTCGGGCAGCGGCTGCGGGCCGCGCAGGATGCGCGCCGGCAGCACGACGCACTGCAGGCGGAGGCCGACGCCCAGGCCCGGCGCAGGACGCAGCGCGAGCGCGAGCGCGCTGAACACGCCGCGCGCATCGCAACGCTCGCGGCGCTCGCCGGCGCGGGCGACGAGGGCGGGCTGGCGGACGCAGTCGCCCGCGCCGAGCGCTGCCGGCAGCTCGAGCTGGAGATCCGCGACGCGCGCAGCGAGCTCGCGCAGCAGGGCGACGGCCTGACGGAGCAGGAGCTGGCGCGGGAGTGCGCGGGGGTCGATCTCGACGCCGCTGCGGTCAACGAGCAGGCAGCCGAGCAGCGGCTCGCGGAACTGCGCAAGGAGCACGCCGCGGCGCGCGACGCGCTCGCAACGGCGGAGCGACAGCTCGCCGACGCAACTGGCGGCGCCGACGCCAGCGAGCCGCACGCGGCGCTCAACGCCGCGGCGGCTGAACTGCGCGGCATCGCCGAGGCCTACCTGCGGGCAAGCACCGCGCGACAGCTGCTGCGCTGGGCTCTCGAGCGCTACCGGCGCGCCCAGCAGGGCCCCCTGCTGAAACGGGCCGGCGCGCTGTTCGCGACGCTGAGCTGCGGCTCGTTCGAGGGCCTCGAGATCGGCTACGACGCGGCGGATGAAGCCAGGGTCCGCGCCCGGCGCAGCGGCGCCGACGCGGTCGACGTCGAGGGCCTGAGCGAGGGCACGCGCGACCAGCTGTTCCTCGCCCTGCGCATCGCCAGCGTCGAGCAGCGCCTGGCCGCGTCGACGGAAGCCATGCCCTTCGTCGCCGACGACCTGTTCGTGAACTTCGACGACGACCGGACACGCGCCGGGCTGAGGGTGCTCGCCGGTCTCGCGCGGCACACGCAGGTGCTGGTCTTCACCCACCACTCGCGACTGGTCGAGCTCGCCCGCGCGGAAACCGGCGACGCGCTCGGCGTGGTCGAGCTCTGAGGATCGCCAGCGAGGCTGCCACGATGCACCAGTACCGCCGCGGCTACGTCGACACACCGGCTGGCCAGGTCCATTACTACCAGCACGGCGATCCGCGGCCGGGCGAGCCGAACCTGCTGCTGCTCCACCAGTCGCCGCAGTCCGGCAACATGTTCGAGGCGGTGTTCCCTGCACTGGCGACCGGTCGGCGCGTCGTCGCGATGGACACGATCGGCTACGGCATGTCCGATCGGCCGACGCGCGCGCTCGACCCCGAGGACTACGCCGACAGCGTCGCGGCGCTGATCGCGGCGCTCAACCTCGGCCGGGTCGTCATCGCCGGCGTGCACAGCGGCGCCGTGTTCGCGATCGAGACGGCGCTCCGCCACCCCCGCGCGGTGGCGGGCGTGGTGCTGTCGGGGCCGCCGATCCATCCGCCGCGACAGGCCGGCGAGTCGCAGCGACAGCCGTCCATGCGGCCGCCGCCGGCCCCGCGCGCGGACGGCACGCACCTCACCGAGCTCTGGCAGCAGCGCTGGAAGGTTGCCGCACCGATCGACCCGGCGACGTTCCAGAAGCGCTTTCTCAACGCGCTGATCGCCGGCGAGTCGGCGCTGTCGGCCTACGGCGCGGTCTACCGGCACGACCTGACGGAGCGCATTCGCGCGCTGCCCTGCCCGGTGCTCGTGGTCTACGGCGACCGCGACGTCGAGACCCCCAACATCGTCCGCTCGCTGCCGTGGCTGCCGGGCCTGCCGACGCAGGTGATTGCCGGCGGCAACATCTACACCGTCGACGTGCGGCCCGCCGAGTGGGCGGCGGCGGTGCTCGGGTTCATCGCCGGGCCGGCCGGCGGCGGCACCGCATCCGCCCTGGCTGCCCGCGGCGACACCTGGCCGGGACGCTGGGCCGGGGACGGCGGCTAGGACCGGGCCGGGGCTGGCGATGGAATGGCGCGACGCCCTGCTGGCGCTGGCCGCCGTGACGCACCCGCTCGTGGCGGGAGCGTTCGTCCTCGACCTGCTGCGGCAGCATCGCTCGGCGGCAGCCACGATCGCGTGGATCGCGATACTGCTGCTGCTCCCTTACGCCGGGCTCGTCCTCTACGTGCTGGCAGGATCACCCCGCAAGCGCAGCGCGGCACTGGCCGAGTACCTCGCCGCCCACGTGCACCCGCCCGCGGACGCCGCGGCCGGGCTCTGCCCCGACACGGAGCGGCTGCTGCGCGCGCTGGGCCTGCCCGGCGCCACGGGCGGCAACCGCGTGGAGTTCCGGCGCGCGAACGGGCAGGCCCACGACGCGCTGCTCGGGGTGATCCGCGGCGCACGACAGCGCCTGCTGCTGTCGGTGTTTTCCTTCGAGGCCGACGCGGCGGGCATCGAGATCCTCGGGGCGATGCGCGAGCGCGCCGCCGCCGGCGTGCAGGTGCGGATGCTGGTCGACGGCTACGGGTCGCTCGAACTCGGGGCACCGGCGGTGCAGGCGCTGGTGGCGGCCGGCGGCCGCGTCGCGCGGCACCGCCCGCTCGTGCATCGCGGCTCGCTGCGCGGTGCCTTCAACTCCCGCAATCACCGCAAGCTCGTCGTGGCCGACGGCGGCGTGGCGTGGCTGGGCGGACGCAACATGGCGGCGAAGTACCTGCGCGACACGCCTGCCACCGGCGGCGGACCTGCGCCCTGGGCCGACCTGTCGCTGGTGATCCAGGGGCCGGCGGCGGCCGTGCTCGAGAGCGTCTTCCGGTCGGACTGGCTCGCGGCCAGCGGTGAGACCCTCGGCGCCGACGCCGCAGCGCCCACCGTGCCGGGCGGGTCCTCGACGGTGCAGGTGCTGGCCTCGGGCCCCGACATGCCCGACGACACGCTGCACGCGATGCTGATCGCGGGCGTCGCCGGAGCGCGGCAGCGGGTCTGGATCGTCTCGCCCTTCTTCGTGCCCGACGATGCGCTGCAGACGGTGCTGCGGATCGCCTGCCGGCGCGGCGTCGACGTGCGGGTGCTCGTTCCGCGCCGGTCGAACATGCGCCTCGCCGACCACGTCCGCACGAGCTATCTCGACGAGCTCGCCGCCGTCGGAGCCAGGGTCGAGCTTTTCGAACCGACCGTGCTGCACGCCAAGCTGCTGGTCATCGACGAGCGGGTGGCGTCGGTGGGTTCGGCCAACCTCGACATGCGCAGCCTGTTCACCAACCACGAGGTCGCCGCCGTGCTCTACTCGGCCGCCGACATCGACGCAACGGCGGCGGCCATCGAGGCGTTCGCGACCGACGCCTCGTCGTACGTGCCCGCCGAGGGCTTCGCACGCACCGCACGGGCCGGCGCGCTGCGCATCCTCGCGCCGCTGCTCTGAATCCGCCGGTCCATACAGTAGTCCTACTGCCGACCTACTGGATGGATCGCCTCGCCCGCGAGGGTCTATCTTTCGCGGGCGATGCCCCGCGACCCCGTTCCCTTCCGCTGCCCGATCTGCCGCTCCCAGGTCTACGTCGAGCTGGGCCGCTCGCAGAACGGCCGCCCGATCTACGAGTGCGGCGGCTGCTCCGTGCTGTTCCGCGACCCCGACGCCTTCACCCGCTTCGACCCCTACGCCGCGCGCATCGAGGCGCCGGACTTCAAGAAGGGTTGGCGATGAATCCCGGCGCCGCGCGGGCGGACTGCAGCCACGCCTCGCGCTCGAGGTCGCGTCCGGGCCAGCGCGCCTCGGCACGCGCGCGGCGCTCCGCCGGCAGGGCACGCCACCACTCCCAGGTCGCGCGCGAGGTGTCGGCGAGCGGGCGATACGCAAGGCCGTGACGGGTCGCCAGCGTGCCGTCGAGACGCACCACGGGCGCGTCGCGCCGCGTCAGCGGCTGCGGGATCCGCAGCGCTTCGACCACCGCGCCGGACGGCCGCCGCAGCCGCAGCGCCTCGCCCGCAAACGGCTGCAGCGTAGCGAGCACGGCGTCCCAGTCGACGGGCGGCGCCGCGGCGTTGAACGCACCACCCACGTCGCGCTCGCACAGTTCCACGACCCACGGGCACAGGTCGCGGACGTCGACCCACTGCAGGGGCGCGGCATCCGTCCTCGGGCCCAGCACGTCGCCTCCGGCGGCGATGCGTGCGATCCAGTACGCGTATCGATCGGTGTCGTCACCCGGCCCGAGGATGAAGGTCGGCCGGACCGACGTTGCACGCTCACCCCAGAGCGACTGCACGACGCGGTCCGCCTCGGCCTTCTGCGGGCCGTAGCGCGGACCGGCGTAGTCCTCGTTCCCCGGATCGGCGAGCGGCAGCATCGGCGATGCCTCGGTGACGGTCCCGGGACGCGTCCGGTCGTAGACACCCATCGTCGAGACGAACGCATAGCGGCGCGCGCGGCCGCGCAGCAGGCTGGCGGTCGCGCGCACGTGACG
>JBIIDW010000447.1:0-2999 GCA_044238215.1 Steroidobacteraceae bacterium | reverse complement strand
GACCGCATCGCTGGCCAACGGCAACTGCGTGAGCCGGGAGACGATGTCGGCGCCTGCGCCGCCTGCCGCCCCCGACTCCGGACTGGCGACCGTGGTGCGGCGGCGGGTACGCCCACCGGCCAGCAGCTCGCGCCCGGCCCCCCAGGCGCCCACCTGGACGAGTTCCCAGCCGAAACAGTCGTCCAGCGCCTCGGTCACGAGTTCGGCCTCGGCCCGCAGCAGCGCACGGCCGCGGGACGACTCCAGCCAGGTTGAAACTCGCTCGGTCATGGCCCCCGAAACCGCCCCTTGGTCAGCTCCGAAACAATAGCAATTTTGCGCCCTTGCCGGTTAAATAGCCGGCACATGGTGAACTGCGTCCGACTGCGCCGGTGGGCCGCAGCCGCGGTGGCTCTGTCCCTCGCCGGCTGCGTTGCCACCCCCCCAGAACCCGAAGCGTGGACGGCGTCCGCAGAGCCTGCGGCCCCTGCGCCGGCGGACGGGTCCGCTGCCCCCACGGGAGGGCCGGTCACCACGGCGCCGCCCGCGGCAGCCGAGCCTGCGGCCGACGGGCCGCCACCGGCCTCGATGATCCCCCAGGTGGCGACGCAGCCGCAGTTCGACGACCTCATGGACCGGCTTCGGGCCGGATTCCGGCTCGACGACCCCGACCGCACCCAGATCGACACCCAGCTCAACTGGTATGCGCGCAACCCCGAGTACCTCGACCGCGTGTTCGGCCGGGCCTCGCTGTACATGCACCACATCGTCGCCGAGGTGGAGCGCCGCGGCATGCCGCTGGAACTCGCGCTGCTGCCGGTCATCGAGAGCGCGTTCGAACCCTACGCCTACTCCGTCGCGCGCGCCTCCGGCCTCTGGCAGTTCATTCCCGGCACCGGCAACCGCTTCGGGCTGCCGCAGAACTGGTGGTACGACGGGCGTCGCGACGTGCTCGAGTCGACCCGTGCGGCACTCGATTACCTGCAGTTCCTGCACGACGAGTTCGACGGCGACTGGCTGCTGGCCGTCGCGGGCTACAACTGCGGCGAAGCCTGCGTCGCGCGCGCCGTCCGTGAGAACCGGGCCGTGGGCCGCCCGACCGAGTTCTGGTACCTGCGCCTGCCCGCCGAGACCCGCGCCTACGTGCCCAAGCTGCTGGCCATGAAGCGCGTCGTGGCCGCCCCGGAAGCCTACGGCCTGGCCTTCACCGCGATCCCGAACGAACCCTACTTCACGCGCGTCGAGGTCGGCAGCCAGATCGACCTGAAGCTCGCCGCCGACCTCGCCGGCCTGACCCACGACGAGATGTTCGAGCTGAACCCCGCGTTCCATCGCTGGGCCACGCCGCCGCAGGGCCCCCACGCCCTGCTGCTGCCCATCGACGCCGCCGAACTGTTCCGCCAGAACCTCGCGCAGCTCACCCCGGACGAGCTGATGCGCGTCACGCACCACGTGGTCCAGCCCGGCGAAACCCTGGCGTCGCTGGCGAAGCGCTACAACACGCAGCCGCTGACGATCCGGATGCTGAACGGCCTCGGCAACGACACCCTGCCGCCGGGCACCGACCTGCGGGTACCCTCCGGCACCACCGAGCTGCCAGCCAAGGTGCTGCGCGCCGCGGCCATCGTCGACCGGCCCAGCGCGTCCTCGCCGCGCGGCGGCGGCAGCCGCAAGCCCAAGGTGCACGTCGTCCGTCGTGGCGAGTCGATCTGGGCGATCGCCCGCCGCAACAACATCGACCCGCGCACCCTGATGCGGATCAACAACAAGCGCCCCGGAGACGTACTTCGCGCCGGCGAGCGGCTGGTGCTCTCGACCTCGGGCGGCGAGGCGTCCGGCCGCAAGCCCGCATCGTCGGCGTCGGCCTCGGGACAGCGCACGCTGCAGCACACGGTGCGTTCCGGCGACACGCTGTACCGCATCGCCCGGCTGTACTCCGTCACGGTGGCGCAGGTCGCCTCTTGGAACGGCATCAGCGCGAGCCGGACGCTCAAGCCGGGCCAGAAACTCACCATCAGACTTCCGCGGAGATGACCATGGGCTTCCTTTCGGGAAAGCGTGCGCTGATCGTCGGCGTCGCGAACGAGCGGTCGATCGCCTGGGGCATCGCCCAGGCCATGCACCGCGAAGGGGCGGAGCTCGCCTTCACCTACGCAGGTGAGAAACTTCGCGAACGGGTCGAGCCGCTGGCCGCTTCGATCGGCTCGCGGGTCGTGCTGCCGCTGGACGTGACCTCCGATGCGCAGATCGACGCGGTGTTCGAGTCGCTGCGCGCCGACTGGGGTCAGCTCGACGTGCTGGTGCACGCGGTGGCGTTCGCACCGCGCGAGGCCCTCGCCGGAGGATTCACCGACAGCACGAGCCGCGAGGCCTTCGCGATCGCCCACGACGTGTCGAGCTACAGCCTGACGGCGCTCGCGCGCGGCGCGGCGCCGCTGATGCAGGGCCGGCCGGGCGCGATCGTCACCCTCTCCTACCTCGGGGCCGTGCGTGCGGTGCCGAGCTACAACGTCATGGGGCTCGCCAAGGCGAGCCTGGAGGCGAACGTGCGCTTCCTCGCCGCCGACCTCGGCCCGCGCGGGATCCGCGTCAACGGCATCTCGGCCGGGCCGATCAAGACGCTGGCATCGGCCGGCGTGTCGGGCCTGCGCAAGATGCTGTCACGCGTGGCCGAGGCCTCGCCGATCCGGCGCAACGTGACCCAGGAGGACGTCGGCAACGCCGCGGCGTTCCTCTGCTCGCCGCTCGCCGCCGGCATCACCGGCGAGATCCTGTACGTGGACGGCGGCTACAGCACGATCGGGATGAGCTTCCCGCAGGAAGCCGAGGGCTGAGAGCGGCGCTTCGACCGGCGCGCGGCCGGTCGACGCTGGTGCGATTACTCGAACGCGCCTGGGTTTTTCTCGACCTTGGCCCGCCGCCGGATCTCGGCCACGTAGGCCGCGACATCGCCCTGGCCCGAGCGCGAAGCCCATTGAATGCCACGCTGCTGAAGCAGCATCGCGTTGCCGTCAGCCGCA
>JBIIDW010000446.1:0-3000 GCA_044238215.1 Steroidobacteraceae bacterium | reverse complement strand
CGACCACCGCGAGCAGCAGCTGGGTGTCGATGCTGTTGTAGTTGAAGCCGGCGCCCGGGATCCTCTCGAGCGGAAAGTCCAGCGCGGCCGCCTCGATGTCGGGTCCGAGAAACGTGCGCAGGCCGCGCGCCTGCGGGTCCTGCCCGGGCGAGTAGTCGAAGCGCTCGTGGTGCAGGCCGCTGGTCATCTGCAGCAGCTGGCGGACCGTCACCGATTCCTTTGCCGTGCCGCGCCACTCCGGCAGGTAGCGCGCGGCGGCGTCGTTCACCGAGGCGATCGCGCCGCTGGCCACGGCACAGCCTACCGCCAGCCCGGTGACCGACTTGGCCATCGAGTAGGTTTCGGAGACGTCGCCGGGTCCGCGCCCTCCCCAGTAGCGCTCGTACTCGAGCGCGCCGTCGTGCCAGACCAGCAGCGCCGCCGAGTCGGTCCGCGCTGCGTAGGACTCGGCGGCGGCGAGCGCGCCGGCGGCGATCCGGCGCCGCGCGGCCGGCCGCGCCGGCAGCTCGCCCCGGAAGTCGCCGCGGACGGTTTCGGTCGCGTCCAGCCAGTGCGGCAACGTCAGCGGCGTCTGCGCGCGGATCGCGCGCCAGCGGTTCCCGAAGCGCTCTTCGGCGTCGCCATCGGTCGGCGGTTTCGCCGGCGGCGCGGGCAGCGGCGCGCGCGTGGCGGGCGCACCGGCCGGTGTGGCGAGCGCGCGCAGGATGAGGTTGGGGATCCAGGCGTTGTCCCATTCGGGCTGCCCGGCCGGCGGACGCAGCCCGGTGCGTACGATCACCAGTTCCGCCGAGGGCACGATCCAGACGATCTGGCCGTTCATGCCGTCGAACAGGAACAGGTCGTCGGCGAGGTAGGGTTCGGAGTGGAAGGCACCGGGGCGTGGCCGCGCGTTGGCGGGCGAGTCGGGGCGGTGGAACAGCCGCCGCTGCGCGTAGGGCTGGCCGAGCCAGACCATCAGGCCGAAGTGCGGGTTCTGCGCCGAGGGCTCTCGCATCGCGTCGACCCAGCCATCCGGCAGCAGCATCCGGTCGCCCGCGCGGCCCCCGTGCAGCACCATCACGCCGATCCGCAGCCAGGCCTCGGGCGGCAGCAGCAGGCAGCAGCCGCCGTGCGGCATGCCGCCTTCGCGGTTCACCCAGATGCGGCCGCCAGGCGCGCGCAGCGGCTTCAGGACCGCCTCACCGAGGTAGTCCGCGTAACGCCGGCCGGTCGCGCGCTCGATCACGTGGGGCATCACATCGGCGGTGATGTCGCTGTAGTCCCAGGCGCTGCCCGGTTCGAACTCGAGCGGGATCTCCCCGAGCAGCACGCGCTCCCAGTGCGGATCGAGGTAGCGGCGCGATGCCACGCTGCCCGGCCCCCCCTGGCCGAACCACATCAGGCCACTGGACATCTGCAGCACGTTGCGGATGGTGATGGTCGCCTTCGGCGTGCCCCGCCACTCGGTGACGTAGTCGGATACGGGATCGTCGAGCGAGCGGATGTGGCCGTCGCGGATCGCGGCGCCGATCAGCAGTCCACCGAGCATCTTGTGCAGGCTGCGGGAGTTGACCTCGGTCGCGGCGTCGCCGCCCCAGTAGTCGGCGGACTGCAGCCGCCCGCGGTGCCAGACCAGCAGGCTGCTCGAGCGGTTGCGGGCGGCGTAGTCGCGCGCCGCAGCCAGTGCCGCCCCGGGCACGCTGCGCTCGGCGGGCGGCGCGACCGGCAGGAAGCCGTCGTGGTCGCCGGCGACCGCCTCGGTGGGTGAGTAGGTGTCGATGTCGCCGGCGCCGTCGCTCTGCTGCAGCGCGCGGTAGCGCTGCCAGTACACGTCGTCGCCCGGGCTACCGGAACCAACGGTGCCAACGGGACTGGCAGCCAGCGCCGCGGCCACCGCGGCGACCGCGGCTGCCGCGAGCCCGGCCGCGGCCCGGTTCACGCGCCGGTGCCGGCGGCCTGCGAGCGCCGCCACGCGTCCTTGCCCTCGAGCAGCGCCTCGTAGATCCGGCGCGATTCGCCGCCCGCCTGCCGGACCAGCTTCTCGTACGACGGCCGTGCGGCGGCGCGCCAGGCCTCGCGTTCCTCCGCCGTCGGCTCGTAGATCTGCACGCCCTGCTTCGGCAGCTGCTCGAGCAGTGCGTCGACGCGCGCCCGCGCGCGGCGCCTCGCGTCCGCGACGTCGCCGAGGCCCTGCGCGTACACGGCCTGCTCACGGGCGTCGAGCGTCCGGAACCACTTCTCGCTGGCCATGGCCACGCCCATGTCGTAGCTGTGGCGGGTCAGCACGAAATTGGGCGCGACCTTGGGGATGCCCGACAGCGAGTACATCATGGTCGACGTGACGCCGGCGTCGATCAGGCCGGTCTGCAGCGCCGGCAGCACGTCGGAGAACGGCATGGTGATCATGTCGGCGCCGATCTCCTCGATGAACGCCTGCGAGGCGATCGACGTGGAGGCCCTGATGCGCACGCCGCGGGTGTCGCCGGGCTTGCGCAGCGGCGCGCGGCCGTACAACGACACCCAGCCGATCTCGGTCCAGTGCAGCACGCGGATGCCCTTGGCTGCGAACAGCCTGCGGAAGGGCTCGAGCATGTAGCGGTCCATGACGAAGTCGACTTCGTCGACGGAGTCGTAGAAGAACGGCAGCGACAGCATCGCGATCTCGGGCACCAGTGTCGCGACGCCGGCGAACGAGCCGCCCGCGAACTGGATGCGTCCGCGGCGCAGCGCGGCGAAAGTCGACTCCTCCGGGCCGGTCTCGCCGCGGATCAGCAGCCGCACGTCGTGGCCGGGCAGTTCGCGCTCGACGCGGGCCTCCAGCTCGAGCCAGAGTTCCTCGTCGATGGACTTGGGCAGCGAGAAGCCGCCGGCGTATACGACGCGCTTGCGCGGTCCGCCGCCCGCGCACGAGGCCGCAAGCAGCGCGGGCGGCGCGGCGGCGAGGCTCTTCAGGAAACGGCGGCGGTGCATGGCGTCTCGAGGCGGGCGGCGAGGGCGCGGCGGGAGCGCGATCGACTATGC
>JBIIDW010000445.1:0-3006 GCA_044238215.1 Steroidobacteraceae bacterium | reverse complement strand
CGCATGCCGAAGTAGCGGCTGGCGAGGTAGGCGATCAGGTCGGTCTCGGCACCGCCGGCAAACCCCATCAGGAACGCCGCCAGCACGGCAATCTGCACCGACAGGTTGCCGTCGCCGAGGAGCAGGTAGCAGGAGATGGCCGGCATGGACAGGATGGGCAAGGTCACGAACGGCGCCCAGAACCGGTCCAGCAGCAGTCCGGTGACGATCCGGCCCGCGAAGACCGACAGCCCGAACACGCCCATGACCTTGGCGGCGTCGGCGGTCTCGAAGCCGCGGGCGCCGAGGATCGAGGGCATGTGCACCACGGCACCGCCGTAGGCGACCGACACCAGCGCGATCGACCCCCACAGCACCCAGAAGCGCGGCTCCGAGACCGCCTCGCGCAGGGTGTGGCCCGGCAGCGGCGCCCCGTCGGCCGTCGCCGCGAGCTCCGCCGGGCGTTCCTCCGGTTTCGGCTCGCGCAGGAACAGCAGACCCGCCGGCAGGGCCACCGCGAGCGGCAGCAGCGCGAGCAGGCCGTAGGCGCCGCGCCAGCCGACGAACTCGATGAGCCGCACGGTCACGATCGGCAGCAGCATCGCCGAGATGCTCGTGCCGACCAGCGTGAGACCCAGCGCGAGTCCGCGCTGCCTGAAGAACCAGAGGTTGATCGCCCGCGAGAACGTGACCGGGGTCGAGCCGATGCCGAACAGTCCGATCAGCGTCCACACGAGGTAGAACGCCCAAAGCTGGCCCGGAATCAGCGCGAAGGAGGCGAACACCACGCCGAACACCGCCAGCGAAGCGAGCGCGACGCGGCGCACGCCCCAGCGGTCAGCCGCCCAGCCGAAGAAGGGCGCCAGCAGCGCGCCGAGGATGCCGTAGATCGTGATGCCGAAGCTGATTTCGGTGCGGGTCCAGCCGAATTCGTCCTGCAGCGGCTTCATGAAGAAGCCGATGGTGTTGAACGGCACCGGCGAGGCGCCGAATGCGACGCCGAGAAGGGAGGCAAGGAGGACCTTCCAGCCCCGCTGGAGTTCGGACTGCGGCTTCATGCTTCCCCGCGGATTGGATTGGCGCGCTGCCCGGCAGCATAGCGCGTCCGCCCCTGTTCGCTGAACGACCTTCGCGATACCCTAGCACCCGCCATGAAAATCGTGATCCTCGGCGCCGGCCAGGTCGGTCGTACGGCGGCCTACCAGCTCGCCCGCGAAGAGGCCAACGAAGTCACGGTCGTCGACAGCAACGAGGAGCTGCTCCGCGACCTGCAGGACCGCCTCGACATCCGCACCGTCGTCGGCAACGCGTCCTACCCGTCCGTGCTGGAGGCCGCCGGCGTACCCGACGCCGACATGCTCATCGCGCTGACCAGCTCGGACGAGGTCAACATGATGGCCTGCGAGGTGGCCTACACCCTCTATCGCACCGACACCAAGATCGCGCGCATCCGCTCGTCCGAGTACACGCGGCACCCGCGGCTGTTCAGCGCCGAGGCGCTGTCGGTGGACGTCTGGATCAGCCCGGAGCAGCTCGTCACCGAGTACATCGAGCGCCTGATCCGCTACCCGGGCGCGCTGCAGGTGCTCGACTTCGCCGACGGCCGCGTGCGGCTCGTCGGCCTCAGCGCCCGCAAGGGCGGCCTGCTGGTAGGCCAGGCGCTGCGGGCGCTGCGCGACCACATTCCCAACACCGAGGCCCGCGTGGTCGCGATCTACCGCGGCAATCGCGCGCTCGTGCCCACGGGCGACACCGTCATCGAGGACGGCGACGAGGTGTTCTTCCTGGCGGCCCGCGACGACATCCGGCGCTTCATGGCCGAGATGCGCCGCGAGGAGAGTCCCGTCCGTCGCGTCGTCATCGCCGGCGGCGGGCACATCGGCTTCGCGCTGGCGCGCGAGCTGGAGAAGAACAACCAGGTCAAGATCATCGAGCGCGACCCGCGGCGCGCCCGGCGCATCTCGGAGCAGCTGGAAAACGCCATCGTGCTCGAGGGCGACGCGGCCGACGAGGAACTCCTGGTCGAGGAGAACATCGACAGCTGCGACGTCTTCGCCGCGCTGACGAACTCCGAGGAGGCGAACATCCTCTCGGCCATGCTCGCCAAGCGGCTCGGCGCCGCCAAGGTCATGGCACTCATCAACAAGCCCTCCTACGCCGAGCTGATGCAGTCGGGCAGCATCGACATCGCCATTTCGCCGCAGACCATCACCATCGGTTCCCTGCTGGCGCATGTGCGCCGCGGCGACGTGGTGCGGGTCCACTCGCTGCGCCGCGGCGCCGCCGAGGCGCTCGAGGCCGTTATCCACGGTGACCATCGCAGCTCGCGC
This sequence comes from Steroidobacteraceae bacterium, assembly GCA_044238215.1. Lineage (GTDB taxonomy): Bacteria > Pseudomonadota > Gammaproteobacteria > Steroidobacterales > Steroidobacteraceae > UBA964. The sequence goes on along the minus strand of JBIIDW010000445.1, from coordinate 697 downwards.
GTCGTCGGCAAGCGCGTCGAGGAGATCTCGCTGCCCGAGGGCACCTCGATCGGCTGCATCGTGCGGGGCGAGCAGGTGCTGATGGCGCACCACGACACGGTGGTGCAGGCCGACGACCACGTCGTGCTGTTCATCACCGACCGCCGCCACGTCGACGACGTCGAGCGGCTGTTCCTCGGCGAGACGGCCGGGCGCCGCTGACGCCGCCGCCCCCGCCCATGCTCGCGGTCGCGCACGTGCTGGGGCTGATGATGGCGTTCTTCGCCGTCACCTTCGTGATGCCGCTCCTCTGCTCGCTGGTGACCCAGGACGGCATGTTCGGCCACTTCGCCGCAGCCGCAGGCATCAACGTCGTTCTCGGGCTCGGCATTGCGGGCGCGACCCGTCGCTACAAGCGCGAACTGAAGCCCCGCGACGGCTTCCTGCTGGTCACGCTGTCGTGGGTGCTGATGTCGGGCTCCGCCGCCGTGCCGCTGCTGATCGCGCTGCCCGGGCTCAGCTTCACCGACGCCTACTTCGAGGCGATGTCCGGGCTGACCACGACCGGTTCGACGATCCTCACGGGCCTCAGCGACCTGCCGCCGTCGATCAACCTCTGGCGCCACGCGCTGCACTGGTTCGGCGGCATCGGCATCATCGTGCTGGCGGTCGCGATCCTGCCGCTGCTCGGCGTCGGCGGCATGCAGCTCTACCGCGC
>JBIIDW010000444.1:0-3007 GCA_044238215.1 Steroidobacteraceae bacterium | reverse complement strand
CTCAGCTTATCGCCGCGAACTCCTCGCGAGATTCGGGTTGCCCTTCAGCGTCGAGGCTCCGCGGGTGGACGAAACGCGCCAGCCAGGAGAGGCGCCGCGCGCGCTGGCGCGACGGCTTGCGCTCGCCAAGGCACATGCGGTGGCGACCCGGAATCCGGGCGACCTCGTGATCGGCTCGGACCAGGTGTGCGCATTGGGCGACGATGTTCTCGGCAAGCCCGGTACCGCGGAGCGCCACCGCGCCATGCTGGCCGCCCTTTCCGGGAGGACGGCGGTATTTCACACCGCAGTGGCCCTGGTCGGCATCGAGGCCGGCGTCGACGAACTTCACGTCGACGACACGCGCTGCGTGTTCCGCAATCTCGACCCGCTCGAGATCGAAGCCTATGCGCGCGACGAACCCGCGCTGGACTGCGCCGGCGGCTTCAAGTGCGAGTCGCTCGGCGTCACCCTGCTGAGCGGGTACGAGAGCCACGACCCGGCCGCCATCCAGGGCCTGCCGCTCATCTGGCTCGCCGCCGCGCTCCGCCGCGCCGGCGGGTGGTTGGCGCAATAGCGTCGATCACCGTCGCGAGCTCGGGCGGCAATGGCGCGTTCACGCTGAACTCCGTGCCGCGGTCCGGCCAGGTGAACGACAGGCTGGACGCGTGCAGGAACATCCGCCTGAGCCCGAACTGCGTCATCTCCGCGTTGAACTCGGCATCGCCGTACTTGGGGTCTCCCGCCACCGGGTGGCCGGCGAAGGCGGCGTGCACGCGAATCTGGTGCGTACGCCCGGTGAGGATCGACACCTCCATCAGGGTGGCGAGCTTGCCGAAGAACTGCACCGGACGGAAGTCGCTGATCGCCGTCTTGCCGGCATCCTGCACGCGCACGGTGCGTTCGCCGCCGACCCGCAGGTCCGTGCGCAGCGGCGCGTCGATGCGCTTGCGCCCGAGTTGCCAGCTGCCCCGCACCAGCGCCAGGTAGCGTTTCTCGAGGCCCTCGCCCTCGCGCAGCACGGCGTGCAGCGCACGCAGCACCGCCGGCTTGCGCGCCACCAGCAGCACGCCGCTGGTGTCGCGGTCCAGCCTGTGCACCAGTTCCAGCGAGTCGCGCTCGTCGGGACGCCCTGCCCGCAGGGCCTCGATGACCCCGAAGCTGATCCCGCTACCCCCATGCACGGCGATGCCGGCGGGCTTGTTGATGACGAGCAGTCGTTCGTCCTCGTGGATGACCGCGCGGGCGATCGTCTCGACCAGCGAGCCGGGCACTCGTGACGCCGGTTTCGCGGCACCCGCCCCTGCCGGATTGGCCTCGTCCCGGGTCCCGACCCGCTCCCCCGGAGCCTCTGCACGCACGGGAGGCAGTCGTACGTCATCGCCCGCCACCAGGCGCTGGTCGACATCCGCGCGCTTGCCATTGACCCTGACCTCGCCCTTGCGGACGATGCGGAACAGGCGCGAGCGCGGCACCTCGGGGTAGGCCCTCGCGAGGAACCGGTCGAGCCGCACGCCGGCATCATCCTCGGAAATCGCGACGTGGCGCACCGTTTGCGCCGATTCGCCACCTGTAACGCGTTGTTTTTCCAGTGGCTTTGCCATATTATCCTTGGGTCGCCGAGGCCTCGGCACGCGTAGGCGTGTGGGGCGCGGCAGACAGTAGCGCGGCGCCGTGATGCGATCGAGGCTCGCTCGCCCCTTCGCTCGCTGGCGCAGCATGTTAGTTGGTCCTCGGCAACGAGGCCATCGAAGTACGGCCGACAGCCGCCGCGATTGGCGTTGAGTCCGAAAGACTCCCCGACGCGCCGTCGGTTCACAGACACCAAATAAGGATCGAGGGTGCCGACGCGCGAGGCCCGTTCACGCGCCTCCAGCGTCGACACCGCCCGGAACGAACCCCCTGAGATGAGACTCAACCGATCCCTCGTCGAGTTCGCCACCGGTTCCGCCTTGCTGGTTCTGCACCCCCGCCCCTGGCACAGGCCAGCGCGCGGGGCGAAGTCCTGAGAGGACGACCGCCGCAGTGCTGACGGCCCCACTCCGGAGAGAAAAGGGGCCATGAAGAGAATGTTGGTTAACGCGACGCAGCAGGAAGAACTGCGCGTCGCACTGGTCGACGGCCAGAAGCTCTACGACCTGTCGATCGAGCTGCCGTCGCGAGAGCAGAAGAAGGCGAACGTCTACAAGGGGCGCATCTCGCGCATCGAGCCGTCGCTCGAGGCCTGCTTCATCGACTACGGCGCCGAACGCCACGGCTTCCTGCCGCTCAAGGAAATCTCGCGCGAGTACTTCCTGAAGAATCCCTCGGGCCCGCGCATCAACATGCGCGAAGTCCTGCAGGAAGGTCAGGACATCGTCGTGCAGGTCGAGAAGGAGGAACGCGGCAACAAGGGCGCGGCGCTCACGACCTACATCTCGCTCGCGGGCCGGTTCCTCGTGCTGATGCCGAACAACCCGCGCGCGGGTGGCGTCAGCCGCCGCATCGAGGGCGAGGACCGCGACCAGATGCGCCAGGTCATGGACGCGCTGAAGGTTCCCGACGGCATGGGCGCCATCGTGCGGACGGCCGGCGTCGGACGCGCGGTCGAGGAACTGCAATGGGACCTCGACAACCTGAAGATCCAGTGGGACGAGATCGTCAAGGCCGTGCTGTCGCGGCCGTCGCCGTTCCTCGTCTACCGCGAGAGCGACCCGGTCACGCGTGCGCTGCGCGATTACTTCTCCGAGGACATCGGCGAGGTCCTGGTCGACGAACCCAACGCCTTCGGGATCGCCGAGGAGTACATGCAGCGGTTCATGCCCAACGAGGGCGGGCGCCGGCTGAAGATGTACACGGACGACATCCCGCTGTTCACGCGCTTCCAGATCGAGAGCCAGATCGAGTCCGCCTACGCACACAAGGTCAACCTGCCCTCGGGCGGTTCGATCGTCATCGACTACACCGAGGCGCTGGTCTCGATCGACATCAACTCCGCGCGCGCCACACGCGGCTCCGACATCGAGACGACAGCCACCAACACCAACCT
>JBIIDW010000022.1:0-10783 GCA_044238215.1 Steroidobacteraceae bacterium | reverse complement strand
CGCGTCGGCGTGCCGCGGCGCGAGGGCGGACGGTATTTCTTCCTGCGCAACGACGGCAGCCAGAACCAGAGCGTGCTGTACGTGGCCGAGTCGCTCGACGCGCCGCCGCGCGTGCTGTTCGACCCCAACGCCGCGCGCGACGACGCTACCGTCGCGCTGGCGCGCTTCGAGCCCTCGCCCGACGGCCGCGTGCTCGCCTACTCGATCTCGGACGGCGGCACCGACTGGGAGATCTGGCGGTTCCGCGACGTCGCGACCGGCGCGGACCTGCCCGGCGAACTGCGGTTCACCAAGTTCTGGGAGGTCTCGTGGGCGCCCGATGCCTCCGGGGTCTACTACAGCCGTTATCCCCGCCGCGCCGGCGCCGCGGACGACGCGCGCGGCGACGACCAGGCGCAGCCGGCGGTGTACTTCCACCGGCTGGGCACGCCGCAGGACGGCGACCGGCTGGTGTACCGGGTGCAGGATCATCCGACCCGCGCCCCCTCGGGCTCGGTCAGCGACGATGGCCGCTGGCTCGTGGTCACGCTGTTCGACGGCTACCAGCGCAACGGTGTCGACCTGGTCGACCTGCGGGATCCGCAGGCCCCGCCGCGCCGGCTGTTCGGCGCCTGGGACGCGCGCTACGACGTCATCGGGGCCGAGGGCGACACCTTCTACGTCCAGACCACGCACCAGGCGCCGCGGGGCCGCATCGTCGCCGTCGACGCCGGCGACCCGGCGCCGGCCCGGTGGCGCGAGGTGGTTCCGCAGCAGCCGACGGCGCTCGCGGAGTCGAACCTCGTCGGCGGCCGGATCGTCGCCAGCTACGTGCAGGACGCGCGCTCGGTGGCGCGTCTCCACGAGCGCGACGGTCGTCTCGTCGGCGACGTGCCCCTGCCGGGGCTCGGCACCATCGGCGGCTTCCCCGGCTCGGTGCGCGACCCGGAGACGTTCTTCGCCTACACCGACCACCTGCAGCCGGGGCAGGTGCTGCGCTACGACGTCGCCACGAACACTGCCAGCGTGTTCCGCGCGCCGAAGCTGCCCGCCGACACCTCGCCCTACGTCACGCGCCAGGTCTTCTACACCAGCCGCGACGGCACGCGCGTGCCGATGTTCATCGTGCACCGGCGCGACCTGAAGCTCGACGGCAACGCGCCCACACTGCTGTACGGCTACGGCGGCTTCAACGTCTCGTTGACCCCCGGCTTCAAGCCCACCGTGCTCGTCTGGCTCGAGATGGGTGGCATCTACGCCGAGGCGAACCTGCGCGGCGGCGGCGAGTACGGCGAGCCCTGGCACGAGGCAGGCACCCTGCTGCGCAAGCAGAACGTGTTCGACGATTTCATCGCCGCCGGCGAGTATCTGGTGCGCGAGGGCTACACGCGCCCGCAGCGCCTCGCGATCAGCGGGCGCAGCAACGGCGGCCTGCTGGTCGGTGCCACGCTGCTGCAGCGGCCCGACCTGTTCGGGGCCGCGCTGCCGGGGGTCGGTGTGCTCGACATGCTGCGCTACCACACGGCCAGCGCCAACGCCCGGCAGTGGTCGTCGGACTACGGCCTGTCCGAGGATCCGGCGCAGTTCCGCGCGTTGCTGGCCTATTCACCGGTGCACAACGTGCGCGAGGGGGCCTGCTATCCGCCGACGCTGGTGACGACCGCGGACCGCGACGATCGCGTGGTGCCCTGGCACAGCTACAAGTTCGCCGCCGCGCTGCAGCACGCCCAGGGCTGCCGCAATCCCGTGCTGATCCGCGTCGAGACCCGCGCCGGCCACGGCGCCGGCAAGCCGCTGTGGATGCAGGTGGAGGACTTCGCCGATCAGTGGGCCTTCGCGGCGAGTGCGCTGGGAATGACCGTGCCGGCAGGTCGCTAGCGTCGCGTCAGCCGGTATACCGCTTCGGCGAGCCGGTCTACCCCGCGCTGGGCGAAGCGCGGGAAGTCCTCGAGCGCCGTGTTGCGCTCGACGAACTCGACGTCGTGGGTATGGCCGAACAGCGCCCGTACCTCGTCCTCGGGCACGCTGTGGGGCGGCCCGGGCATCCGGGTCTGGTCGTACTCCATCGTGACCAGCAGGCTGCGGGTGCCGGATGGCGACAGCGCTGCGAGCTTCGCCGCGTAGCGTTGCCGCATCGCCGGGGGCAGCGCGACCAGCGACGCACGGTCGAACACGGCATCGATCGGCCCCAGGGCCGCGGGCGCCAGGTCGAAGAGATCGCCGCAGCGCAGGTCGATGCGGGCCGGCTGGCCGTGCTCCGCGGCGAAGTCGCGCACCGCGATCGCCGACAGCTCGATGCCGACCACGTCGTGGCCCTGCGCCGCGAGCCAGAGCAGGTCCAGGCTCTTGCCCGCGAGCGGCACGAAGACCCGCGTGCCGGGCCCGAGCCCCAGCGAGGGCCAGAGCCGCGCCAGCGCGGGGTGCGGCCGCGGCTGGTGGAAGCCGATCTCGTTGCGCTGCCAGCGCTCCAGCCAGAATCCGGCGTCCAACGCGCTGCCTCGGCGAAGTCAGGCGCGGGCGGAAGGACGGGCCGCCACGGCCGCGTGCCAGCGCGCCAGCGCGGCCTGGTCCGGCTGCAGCCGGACACCGGCGGGCTTGCCGAACTCCAGCGTCGTGAAGCCGACGATGTCGGCGAAGGTGAAGCGGTCGCCGGCCAGATACTCGCGGCTGCCGAGCAGGCGGTCGAGGCGCGCCCACTCCGCCAGCGCGTCCTCGCGCGCGAGCTCGCCGTACTCGGGGACCTGGCGGATCCGGCCTGCCCAGAACCTGTGCGTGTGCCGGAACGCCTGCGCAGTGGGCACGTAGGCACGGAACATGACCTGCAGCGCCATCGACTCGATGTCCGCCGCTTCGCGCGGGTCGCGGCCGAGCAGGTTGGGCTCGGGCGCGATCGCCTCGAGGTAGCGGCAGATCGCCAGCGATTCGGTGATCCGCGAGCCGTCGTCGAGCTCGAGCACCGGCACCTCGCCGAGCGGGTTCACCGCGAGGAACTCCGGCGCCTGCGTGCCGCCGCCGGCGATGCCCACCTCGACGCGCGGGATGTCCAGGCCCTTTTCCGCGGCGAACATGCGCACGCGGCGTGGGCTGGGGGCGCGGGCGTCGTCGTAGAGCTTCATGCGGTACGCCTCACGTGCAGCAGGTGATCTCGAACACCACGTCGCCCTCGGCCTGCCTGGGCCGCAGGCCCGCGCCCTGCCAGGTGACGAAGCGCACGCTCGAGCGATAGTGGCTGCCGCTGATCTCGGGGTAGATGCCCTGCTCGCCGGGGACGCTGATGCGCAGCAGCTGCACCGGCGCGTCGCGATCGAAGGTGATGTGGTAGACGCCCCCGGCTGCGACCTCGCGCCGCGGCCGGCCGCTCTGCCGCGTGAGCCACAGCAGCTCGGCGATCGCGTCGCACAGCGGTCGCAGCAGCCCGAGCCAGCGGGTGAAGGTCTCGCAGCGCTCGGTGCTGGGCTGGTTCAGCCAGTAGTAGAAGTCCGGCAGGTCGAAGTCGCAGGTTCCGCCCGGGATCGCGCTGCGGTGCTTGATCGCGCTCAGGAACTCCGAGTCCTTGAGCTGCTGCAGGTAGGCGGCGCCCGAGCCCAGCAGGTCCGCGCGCAGGCGCAGCAGGTTGGAGACCACGGCGCGCAGCTTGGTGGCGTCGACGCCCGGCCGGGACTGGAACTCGTTCAGCGTGTTGATCTGGCGCTCGAGTTCCTTGAGCACGTCGGCACGGGTGTCGACCCGCGTGGTGATCGCGAGGATGTCGAGCAGGCTGCCGACGGCCGCGCGGCTGCCCCAGTGGCTCGGCGACTGGTTGTGGAACAGCGCCTGGTTGTAGAGGAAGTCGAGGCGCAGGAACGTTCGCATCCGCTCGTTGAGCGGCTGCTCGAAAGTGATCAGGGCGCCCGGCGCGGTGGACGCGCGCACGTCGGCGTCGGCGGCCTCGGTCGACATCCGGCTATTCTGCGACAGGGGTCCGCCCCCGTAAACGTCGGTGTTGGCGGGTCCCGGGCCGGCCGGCGGCCCGGCCGGGCTCAGTCTGCCGGGGCGGCGGCAAGGCTCCGATAGCGGCGGTCGAGCGCCTCCACCTGGTCGCGGAGCGCCGCGACGTCGCGGTCGTTGACGATCACGTCGTCGGCCACCGCCAGCCGCGCGGCCCGGGTCGCCTGCGCCGACAGCACGGCGCGCGCGCCGTCCTCGCTGCTGCGGTCGCGGAGCATGACGCGGCGGACCTGCAGTTCCTCCGGGCAGTCGATCACGAGGACGCGGTCGATGCCGGGGCGCCGGGCTCCGCCCTCGACCAGCAGCGGGATGGCCAGGATCTGGTAGGGGCCGTCCGCCTCCCTGGAGCGGCGGTCCATCAGTTCGCGAATCGCCGGGTGGGTGATCGCCTCGAGGTCGCGTCGCGCCTGCGGGTCGGAAAAGACGACGTTGCGCAGCGCCCGCCGGTCCAGGCTGCCGTCCGCCTGGATCACGCCGGGGCCGAACCGCGACCGGATGGCCTCGAGGCCCGCCGTGCCGGGAGCGACGACCTCGCGGGCGAGTTCGTCGGAGTCGATCACGGGGATGCCGAGCGCGGCGAACAGCCGAGCAACCGTCGTCTTGCCGCTGGCGATGCCGCCGGTCAGGCCGATCCGCAGCATGTCCGCCGCCGTCAGCCCGGCGGCCTGAACAGGCCGAGGTAGCCGTCGACGATCTCCGGGCCGAACATCAGCATCAGCCAGCCGGCCGCCGCGAGGTAGGGCCCGAACGCCATGGGCTGACTGCGCTCCCGGCCGAAGCGGGCCATCATCACGAGGCCCACGACCGCACCGACCAGCGCCGAGCCGAGCACGATCGGCAGCAGCATCTTCCAGCCGAGCCATGCCCCGAGCGCGGCCAGCAGCTTGAAATCGCCGTAACCCATGCCTTCCTTGCCGGTGGCGATCCGGAACAGCTGGTACACGCTCCACAGCGAGAGGTATCCGGCGATCGCGCCGATGATGCTGCTGCGCGGGTCCACCGGCACGGTAGCGGTCCCGGCCGCCGGGGCGGCCAGGCTCAGTGCGAGCCCGATCCACAGCAGCGGCAGCGTCAGGTTGTCGGGCAGCAGCTGCGTGTCGAGGTCGATGAAGGTGAGCGCCACCAGGAACCACGTCAGCACCAGCGCCGCGAGCATCGGCCAGCCGTAGCCGAACTTCCAGGCGACGGCGACCGACATCAGGCCGGTCAGCAGTTCCACCAGCGGATAGCGGGCGCTGATGGCGGTGCGGCAGGAGGCGCAGCGACCCCGCAGCGCCAGCCAGCTGACGACCGGCACGTTCTGCAGCGCCGTGATGGGCGCCTTGCAGGACGGGCAGGCCGAGCGCGGCACGATCAGGTTGTAGGACTCACGCTGCGCCGGCTCGCGACCCGCCAGTTCGTCGCACTGCGCCCGCCACTCGCGGTCGAGCATCACGGGAACGCGGTGGATGACCACATTCAGGAAACTGCCGACGAGCAGCCCGAGCACCGCAACCGTCACCAGCAGCGCCGGCGCGGAGCCCGCCAGGAATTCGAGCACGATCATGCGGCCCGGCGCTCCGCGCTGGTTTCCTCGTGGTAGTCCTCCTCGGTGTTGACGCTCCAGATCGCCCGCTTGTCGGCGGTCCCCGCGATCGCGTCGACGGCCGCCTTCGCCGCCAGCATCGAGTGGTCCTGGTTGTTGTAACGGTGCATGCCGTTGCGCCCGATCGGGTAAAGGTTGGCGAAGCCGTCCAGCCAGTCGCGCACGCGGCCGATGTTGCGGTATTCGCCGAAGTAGGCCGGATACGCCTTCGGCACGCGGACGACCGTGCCGTCGAGCACGTCGTGGCGGTCGATCAGGTCGATCTGCTCCAGTTCACGCGCCGCGAAGTCGAGGAAACTGGCGTCCGGCTGACCCCAGAGCTCGTCGCCCTCGCGGCAGAAGTACTCGAGGCCCAGCCAGATCGTGTCCGGATCGCGCACCATGTCCGGGCTCCAGTTGTTGAAGACCTGCAGCCGGCCGAGTTTCACGTCGGGCTCCTGCACGTAGATCCAGTTGTCCGGCGGCATCCGGCTGCCCTGCGGCTGGCCGCGCAGCGCGGCCGGGCGCATCTTCCTGACCAGCAGGCCAGCGGTCATGAAGTCGCGGTAGGGCAGGCCGGCTGCGGTCGAGGCGACCTCGGGTGCGTCGGGGCCCAGCATCCGGGTGAGGTCCGACACCGGCATCGTCGAGAAGAACGTGTCGCAGTCGATCCGCCGGACGGTTCCCGTGGACGAGTCGAGCACGTCGGCGCCGGTGACCCGCGTGCCTTCGCGATGGATCGCAACCACGCGATGACCGAGGTGGATTTCGCCGCCCGCGGCCACGACGTGCTCCGCGACCTCCTCCCACATCTGGCCCGGCCCGAGGCGCGGATAGAGGAAGCGCTCGATCAGGCTCGTCTCCGTGCCGCGCTGGGCGACGTCGCGCGAGGCGGGCAGCAGCGAGCGGGCGGCGTGCAGCAGCGCCTTGGTCACGGAGAGTCCCTTGATGCGCTGCGCGCCCCACTCCGCCGAGATCTCGTGGCAGGGCACGCCCCAGACCTTCTCGGTGTAGGACTTGAAAAAGGTCAGGTAGAGGTGGTGCCCGAAGCGGTTGATCAGGAAGTCCTCGAGCGTGGCCTCGGGGTCGCGCGGGCGCAGCTGCGCGCGGGCGTAGCTGGCGCCGATGGCGAGCGTGCGCGGGATCCCGAGGTTGGCCAGTGTCTGCACGCTGAGCTTCAGCGGGTAGTCGTAGAAACGGCGGCCGTAATAGATCCGCGACAGGCGGGGCCGCACCAGCATGACCTTCGACGGGTCGCGCGAGGCCGTCGGGCTCGCCCTGAATCCGCGCTGCTGCCCGTGGTAGGCGAGCGTGGCGTCGAGCTCCGCGTCCTCGGCCCTGACCGGCAGGATCTGCTGCCACCAGTTCATGACCCAGTCCGACTTCGAGAAGAAGCGGTGGCCGCCGAGGTCCATGCGGTTGCCGCGATGGTTGACCGTCTTCGAGATCCCGCCGACCTGCGAGTCGGCTTCGATCACGATCGGCCGCAGGTCGGTACGCCGGAGCAGTTCCAGCGCTGCGGTGAGGCCTGCGGGACCTGCGCCCGCGATCAGTGCGATTCGAGACATCTGCTGCCCTCCGCGGGCGATGAGACCGCGGCGCTGCGCGGTGTGAAGAGCGCCATCCGGCGCAGTGTGAAGTTGACCGTCAGTGTGATCGCGCTGGCCGCGAACTTGGCGGCGACCGGCGCGGCGCCGGCGAACTCGACCCCCAGCCAGATCACGAGGTTGTTGATGCCGAGGCCGAGCAGGCCGATCAGCAGGAACAGGTTGAGTTCGGCGGCGCGCGAGTCGAGGCGCCGGTGGGCGAACACGAGGCGGACCGACAGCGCGTAGGCGACGAGGGCACCGGCGCAGAACGCCAGCGTCGCGGCGGCGAGGTAGTGCATCGTTCCGGACGCGACCAGCAGCCACAGCAGCCCCGCGTCCACCGCGAAGGCCACCGCGGAGGCGAGGCCGTACCGCAGGAATTCGCCTGCCAGGGACTTCATGGCGGCGAGCTCGCGGCGCGCGGCGTCCCGCGGCACGCGTAGAGATACATGTTGGGTTCGGGATGCAGGCCGGGGTGCAGCAGGCGTGGGCCTGGCAGCGGCTGGTTGCCGACCACGAAGTCGACGTCCGGCAGGGCGCACAGCTGCCCGCGCAGCGCGGCGGTGAGCGGCAGCGGTGCGCGGCGCTCGGCGTTGCGGACCAGCGTGGCCTCGGGGGGCAGCAGGTCGGCGATCTCGAAGGCGCGGCGTCGCATCTCGATCGCCGCGGCGCGCGAGAAGGTGGCACCGATGGTCTGGCCCGGGCTGATGTAGCTCGACCGCCACAGCAGGAACCAGAGCGTCTGGTCCTCGCCGGGATAGAGCACCGTGCTCGACTCCGGAATCCGCTGCCGCCAGGACTCGAAGCCCGCGGCCCGCGCCGCGCTGAGGTCCGAAGTCTGCGGGTGGGGCTGGCGCAGTTCGGCTGCCGCCTCGCGACCCAGCAGCAGCGCGGCGATGCCGCAGGCGAGGGCGCGCGGCGCGATGGCGCGTCGCGACGCGAGCCAGGCGCAGGCGATCGCGAGCGCGGCGAGTGCAGCCTCGTCCAGCAGCGACGAGAGCCGGAGCAGCGGCACCAGCAGGGCTGCGGCGAGCAGCCACGCTGCAGCGACCGGCAGCCGCCGCCCGGCCGTGCCGCCGCGGCCGACGACGATCATCAGGAGCGCCAGCAGTGCCGCGGGCATGCCGAGGGCGTCCTCGCTGCCGAGCCACGCGCCCACCAGCAGCACGGCACCGACGCGCGCGGTGCCGCCGGCACGCCAGGCCGTCGCGAGGCAGGGGACGAGCAACAGTACCGCGAGCGCCTTGCAGAGCCAGAGCCAGCGCCAGGCCTGCCCCTGGATCACCAGTGCGACGGCCATGGTCTCGGAGCCGACCCAGGCCACGATCAGCGCGAGTCCGGCCAGCAGCAGGCCTGCGCCAGCGAGCCGCCGCGCCATCGAGTCGCCGGGCAGCACCGTCCAGGCGGCCGCCAGCGAGCAGGCGGGCACGGCCAGTCGCTGCCAGTCGAGCAGCGACCACTCCGACAGGAACAGGTAGGGCGCGACGTCGCGCACGATCCGCAGCCAATCGTCATCCATGACGGCCAGCAGCCCGGTCGCTGCGAGCAGCACGGGCGCCGCCGCGGCGAGCGCCAGCGCGAGGACGGTCGGCCAGGCGCCCTCGAGTGCCCGCGGTCGGACCAGCAGCAGGCAGAGCAGCAGCCCGGGCAGCGCGATCAGCGGATGCACCGCGAAGCCGGCCGCGATGCAGCCCCCGGCGCCCGCCAGCGCGCGCGGCGATGGGGAATGCCGGGCCACCAGCGCGATGGCGCACAGCACCGCGGCCTCGGCCAGCGTCCGCGGCGTCGCGAAGGGCTCGAGGTAGCCGAAGATGCTTTCGGCGCCGTACAGCCCGGGAACGAGCAGCAGCAGCAGGACGGCGACGAGGCGCGGCGCGCCCACCAGAAGCCTCCCGGCGAGGAACCATGCGGCGAGGACCGCGAGGGCGTTCGAACCCAGGGTGACCAGCAGCGCCGCCTGCTCGAGGCCAAGCTGCCGGATCGCGACGGCGTAGATCGACGGGAACAGCGTCCAGCCGGCCTGCGATCCGTGGCTGACGAACATGTCGTGGCCGAGCGCCGCGGGGTGCGCGTGCGCCAGTGCGAGCATCGCGTAGAAGACGCCGTCGTGCGCGACGCCCCCGTAGCTCCGGGTGGCGAGCCACGACCAGGCGAGCAGCGAGGCCACCAGCATGACCCCCGCCAGCCGCAGGCGGGGCGGCGGATCCTCAGGTGAGAATTCGGGGGCGGTGGCAGCCATGCGCGGCATTATGTCCGGTGGCCGCGGCGCGGACTGTGACGCCGTTCGCGCTGCGCGCCGGGCGCCGCTAGACGACCGACCCCATCTTGAAGATCGGCAGGTACATCGCGATGACGAGGCCGCCGACCAGGATGCCGAGGATCGCCATGATCAGCGGCTCGAGCAGGCTCGACATGCTGTCCACCGCGTTGTCGACGTCGGCCTCGAAGAAGGTGGCGACCTTGCCCGACATCTCGTCGAGCGCGCCGGACTCCTCGCCGACGGCGATCATCTGTACGACCATGTTCGGGAACATGCCCGTGTTCTGCATCGCCTGCTGCAGGCGCTGGCCGGTCGAGACTTCCTCGCGCATCCTCATGACGGCGTTGCTGTAGACGATGTTGCCCGTGGCGCCCGCCACCGACTCGAGCGCCTCGACGAGCGGCACGCCTGCGGCGAACATGGTCGACAGGGTGCGCGCGAAGCGAGCGACCGCCGCCTTCTCGAGGATGGGCCCGATCACCGGCAGGCGCAGCGCGAGGCGGTCGAGTCCCTCGCGCATGGCCTTGGAACGTTTCTTCATATAGAAGAATCCGTAGCCGGCCGCGCCGACACCGATGCCGAGCATCAGCCCGTAGTCCTGCATGAAGCGCGACAGGTCGATGACCATCTGGGTGAACGCCGGCAGCTCCGCGCCGAAGCCCTTGAACAGCGCCTCGAACTGCGGAATCACGTAGATCAGCAGGATGACCGTGACGACGATTGCGACGACCATCACGGCCGTCGGGTAGAACAGCGCCTTCTTGACCTTCTTCTTGAGCGCCTCGGTCTTTTCCTTGTAGGTGGCGATCTTGTCGAGCAGCGACTCCAGCGCGCCCGCCTGCTCACCTGCCTCGACCAGGTTCACGTACAGCTCGTCGAAATACAGCGGATGGCGCGCCAGCGCCTCGTGCAGCGCGCTGCCGCCCTCCACGTCGGCCTTGATGTCCAGGATCAGCTTCTGCACGGCGGGCTTGTCGTGCCCGTTGCCGACGATGCCGAACGACTGAACCAGCGGGATGCCGGCGGCCATCATCGTGGCGAGCTGCCGGCTGAACAGCGCGATGTCCTCGGGCGAGACCTTGCCCTTGGTCTTGAAGAGCTGGATCTCCTTGGCGACCTTGCTGGCGACGATGCCGCGCCGGCGCAGCTCGGCGCGCAGCGCCTGCTCGTCCACGGCAAGGTCCTTGCCCTTGACGCGCGTGCCCTTGCGGTCGGTGCCCTGCCACTGGAAGGACGACTCCTTGCGGACGCCCTTGCTGGTCTTGCCGGTTGTTGCGGTGGCCATGGGAGCTCGCTCAGTCGATCGTCACGCTGTTGACCTCGTCGAGGCTGGTGAGCCCCGACCGGACCTTCTCGAGGCCGGCGCGCCGCAGGTCCCAGACGCCGGCCTCGCGGGCCGCGTCG
>JBIIDW010000443.1:0-3013 GCA_044238215.1 Steroidobacteraceae bacterium | reverse complement strand
GCACAGCGCGTGCAGCAGCACGTCGCCGTCGGAATGCGCCACGACACCCGCGTCGTGGGCGATGCGCACACCGCCGAGGATGACGTGGTCCCCCGGCCCGAAGGCGTGCACGTCGAAGCCGGAACCGACGCGGATCACCGGGAACACCCTTGAGCCGCGCGCGTGGCGAGTATCGACTGCGCGAGCGCGAGGTCCGAGGACGTCGTGACCTTCAAATTGGTCGCCGAACCCGGTGCGAGCCTGGGCCGGTGCCCCGCCCACTCCATGGCCTGCGACTCGTCGGTCGGCGAGCGACCCGCCGCGGAAGCGGCCGCGAGCGCCGCCCGCAGCGGCGCCAGCCGAAACGCCTGCGGCGTCAGCGCGCGCCACAAGCCGGTGCGGGGCTCGGTCCCGCCGACTTGCGGAACCGCGGCGGCCGGGCCGTCGGTCGTGGACCATTCACGCTTGAGCGTGTCGGCCAACGGCAGGGCGAGCAGCCCGCCATCGGGGCCATCGTCGATCGCATCGAGCAAGGTGTCGACCTCCCCGGCCGTGAGGCAGGGCCGTGCAGCGTCGTGCACGAGTACCCAGTCGGCAGGCGCCGCGCCGTTGGCGATCAATGCGTCGAGCGCCGAGGCGACCGAGTCACTGCGCTGGGCACCACCGGGCGCGTCCATCACGGGGAATCCCAGCGCCGCGCGGACCCCCGGCCAGCGGGGGTCTCCGGGCGCCGTGGCGACCACGATTCCGAGGCAGCGCGGATCGCCGGCAAACGGCAGGAGAGACCAGGCCATCAGCGGCCTTCCGCCGATCTCCAGGTACTGCTTGGGTATCTCGGCCCCGAGCCGCAAGCCCTGGCCCGCGGCGGGCATGGCGACCCAGTAACGCACGTTGCCGCGCCCCGCACCCGCGCTCAGCGCTGGGCCGTGCGCGTGCGTGGTGCGGGCGCCGCAGCGGGGACCGAAACCACGCGGGGAACCACCTGGAAGAACGACTCGTTGCGCGACACCATGCCGAGTTCGCTCCGGGCGCGCTCCTCGAGTGCAGCCATTCCGGACTTGAGGTCGGCGACTTCGGCAGCGAGCTGCCCGTTCCGGCGTGCCAGCTCGGCGTTGGCGCCCTGCTGCTGCTCCACGGCTGCACGGAGGCGGCTGACCTCCCGTATGCCGTCGTCGGAAAGCCAAAGACGGTACTGGAGAAGCACCGTGACGACGACGAGAACGGAGGCGAACCACTTCATGTATCGGTCAAAGGTTAGCCGGCCGCCGTGCGGAAATAAAGCCGCGTTCGCTCAGATCTTCACGGGGAAAGCATCACGCCCGGCGTAGCGGACCTTACCCTTGAGCTCCTCCTCGATGCGCAGCAGCTGGTTGTACTTTGCGATCCGGTCCGAGCGCGACATGGACCCGGTCTTGATCTGCGTCGCCGGCGTAGCCACCGCAATGTCCGCGATCGTCGAATCCTCGGTCTCGCCGGAGCGGTGCGAGACGACCGCGGAGTAACCCGCACCGGTCGCCATCTCGATCGCGGCCAGCGTTTCCGTGAGCGTGCCGATCTGGTTCACCTTGATCAGGATCGAATTCGCGATGCCCTTGCGGATGCCCTCGGCGAGGATCCGCGTGTTGGTGACGAACAGGTCGTCGCCGACCAGTTGCACGCGCTTGCCGAGCGCCGCCGTGAGGCCCGCCCAGCCTTCCCAGTCGCCCTCCGCCATGCCGTCCTCGATCGTGATGATCGGGTACTTGTCGACCAGGCGGGCAAGGTACCGGGTGAACTGGCTGGCCGTGAACGTCCGTCCCTCGCCCTCGAGGTGATAGGCGCCCCCCTTGAAGAACTCGGAGCTGGCGACGTCGAGCCCAAGATGGATGTCGCGGCCCGGCTTGTAGCCGGCCTGCTCGATGGCCTGCAGGATGAGCTTGAGAGCCGCTTCATTGGAGCCGAGATCCGGCGCAAAGCCGCCCTCGTCCCCAACTGCCGTGGTGAGGCCCTTCTTCTTGAGGATGCCCTTGAGGGTGTGGAAGACCTCGGCGCCCTGGCGCAGCGCCTCGCGGAAGCTCGGTGCCCCGACCGGCAGGATCATGAACTCCTGGATGTCGAGGCTGTTGTCGGCATGGGCGCCGCCGTTGATGATGTTCATCATCGGCACCGGCATGACCGGCTTGCGGCCGCGAGCCAGGTAACGCCACAACGACTGGTCGGAGTCCTCGGCAGCCGCGTGGGCGCAGGCCAGCGAAACCGCGAGCAGCGCGTTGGCGCCGAGGCGCGACTTGTTCTCCGTGCCGTCGAGTTCGATCATGCGGGCGTCGATCGCCGCCTGGTCTTTCGCGTCCTTCCGCAGCAGCGCCTTGCGGATCGTGCCGTTGACGTTCGCGACGGCCTTGAGGACTCCCTTGCCCCCGTAGCGTTTCGCGTCGCCGTCGCGCAACTCGACTGCCTCCCGGGTCCCGGTCGAAGCCCCAGAGGGCACGGCCGCGCGACCGACGGCGCCACTGGCCAGGATGACGTCGGCCTCGACGGTCGGATTGCCCCGCGAGTCGATGATCTCTCGGGCACGGATGTCTGCAATGCGGCTCATGGTCGGTCTTCCTCGAAGGGTCGTGACTTGACGGTGCGATCGATGTCGCGAAGCGTCTCGAGCAGGCCCGCCATGCGGGCCAGCGGCCAGGCGTTGGGCCCGTCGGACAGCGCGCGCGCCGGGTCCGGATGGGTCTCCATGAAAAGCCCGGACACGCCAGCAGCCACCGCGGCCCGCGCCAGTACCGGCACGAACTCACGCTGCCCGCCGGAGGCGTTGCCCTGGCCGCCCGGCAACTGCACCGAGTGCGTGGCGTCGAACACCACCGGCGCCCCGGTGGCGCGCATCACGGCCAGCGCGCGCATGTCCGAGACCAGGTTGTTGTAGCCGAAGCTGAAGCCCCGCTCGCACACCATGACCTGGCAGTTGCCCGTCGAGCGCGCCTTGTCGACGACGTTCTGCATCTCCCAGGGCGAGAGGAACTGCCCTTTCTTGACGTTGACCGGCCGCCCCTGCGAG
>JBIIDW010000442.1:0-3016 GCA_044238215.1 Steroidobacteraceae bacterium | reverse complement strand
GCCCGACGGCGTAGCCCTGCACGTAGTCGATGCCCATCTGGCGCACGAGATCGAGCGACGCGGCGTCCTCCACCTGCTCGGCGACCACCTTGAAGTCCAGCGTGCGGGCCAGTTTCACCGTGGCCGCCACCATCGCCTCGCTGACCGAGTCGCGGCCGATGCTGCGCGTGAAGCTGCCGTCGATCTTGAGGTAGTCGAGCGGCAGGCTGCGCAGGTTCGAGAACGAACCGACCCCGGAACCGAAATCGTCGAGCGCGAAGCGGCAACCCATGCCGTGCAGCACGCCGACGAAGCGCCGGGCGTGCTCCAGGTTGGCCACCACGGCCGACTCGGGCATCTCGAAGCACAGCTGCGAGGGCGCCACGCCGCTGCGATCGAGGCAGTCGACGACGAACTCGAGGAACTGCGTATCGCCCAGCGTCTGGCCCGAGACGTTGATGGACGCGCAGCGACCCGGGGGAATGGCCAGCACGCCGGAGGCCACCGCGTCGATCGCGTGCTCGACGACCCAGCGGTCGATCAGTCCCATCAGGCGGTAACGCTCGGCCGCGCGCACGAACTCGGACGGCGGCACCTCACGACCGGTGTCGTCGCGCAGCCGCACCAGCACTTCGAGCGCAGGGCCCGACCCGCCGCTGGCGCTGGCGACCGTCGGGACGATCGGCTGGACGTACAGGCTGAACCGGCCGTCGCGCAGCGCCGACTGCAGCTTCTGCAGCCACTGGATCTCGCCGGTGGTGCGGGCGACCGCCTCGTCACGCGCAGAGTAGACGACCACCTGGCCGCTGCCCTGGCGCTTGGCCATGTAGCAGGCCCCGTCGGCGGCCGCCAGCGTGTCCTCGACCGAGCTGCTCTCGCGCGCCAGTTCCACGAGGCCGATGCTGGCGCCGATCTGGAACACGCGGTCCTTCCAGACGAACCGGTGCTCGGCCAGGCGCCGGCACAGGTCGTCGGCGATCTGTCGCGCCTTGTCGAGCGGGCAGCCGGCAAGCAGCAGGCCGAACTCGTCGCCGCCGAGGCGTGCCACCGTGTCCGAATCGCGGACGGCGTCGCGCAGGATCCGCGCGACGTCGCGCAGCAGCACGTCGCCAGCCAGGTGCCCGCTCGTGTCGTTGACGATCTTGAAGCGGTCGAGGTCGACGTAGCAGAGCACGTGAGTCGCGTCGCCGCGACGCGCACCGGCGATCGCGTCGTCGAGCCGGCGCTCGAACTCGCGCCGGTTCACCAGCCCGGTGAGCGCGTCGTGCGTCGCCTGGTAGGAGAGCTGGCGGGCGAACCCTCGCAGCTCGGTGACGTCGTGCATGAGCACGGCGGCGCCGGCGATGCCGCCGTCGGGGTCGCGCATCGGCGATGCGGAGAGCTCGATCGCCCGCTCGTCGCCCTCGCCACGGCTGATCATGATCGCGCGGCGACTGAGGTTGACCGGCACACCGCTGGCCAGCGCCTGGCGGATCGGGTCGCCGAGCGCCCGGCGATCGGACTCGTCGACGAGCCCCACGACTTCGCCAAGCGACTTGCCGCGCGCGTCGTCGAGCAGGACCCCGACGAGCCGCTCGGCCGCCGGGTTCATGTGCTGGAGCCGCCCGGCGGCGTCGGTGGTGAGGATCGCCTCGCCGAGCGAGGCGAGCGCGAGCGCCGCCGCACGCTGGGCGGGATCCTCCGCGATCAGCGGCGCGGGTATCCGGTAGAGCCCGGACTCGGCCAGCTGCTGCGCGTAGCTCGGCTCGACCAGCGCCCGTACCTGGCTGGTCTGCACGATTTCCGCGCCGGTGACCAGCAGCGCGGGCGACCCCAGGTAGTCGACCCGCCGCACCGTCAGTTCGATCCGGCTCACCTGCGCCTGGAAGCCGACGATCTCCACCTCGAAGCGCTCCGCGGTCGCCTCGCCGGCCAGCTGCTTGCGCAGCACGCCCGAGACCAGTTCGGCGAATTCGGGCGCGACGAGCTCGTCGAGGCCGCGTCCGAGCAGCTGCTCACGCTCGACGCCGACCAGCGAGGCGAAGTGACGGTTGGCGAACACGATCGAGTCGCGGTGCACCAGCACGAGGTCGTGGATGCGGTCGGCCAGCTGGCCGAAGAGGTCGGGCGTGGCAGTCGCACGCCCCGCGAGTTCGCCGGCGCGCTCGAGCAGCGCGTTGACCGACCCTGCCAGTTCCTGCAGGGCCGGTTCGCCGGCCTGCAGCTCGATCGGCGCCGGACGCTCCCCGGGCTCGCGCAGCAGCGCGTCAAGCTGCGCGGCCAGGTGCCGCGCGGCACCGAGCTCCCGACGCTGGGCCACGTAGAGCGCGAGCAGGAGCGCCGCGACCACGGCCAGCAGCAGGCTAAGCAGACCCAGCGGAGACATTGGTCGTGCGACTCGCCTCGCGTCCCGCGCTTCCCCCGCAGTCGGACACGTATGAAGGATTATTGTTTCGCCGCCTGCAGGCGGACGCTGGCTTGCAGGATAGCGGAGCGGGCGGGCCCGCCCCGCTGCGATTCACCATATGCGGACGAGGGACGGCGCGCGGCCGTGACGCGCCTGCCGGATTCCCGGCGCTTGGCAGCCGGGGGCAAAACCCGTAAGTTTGCCGCCGCCGGCCGGGACCCGACCGGCGGTCCAGGGAGCGATGCATGCAAGTCGACGCCGCGCGCGAACAGATGGTCCACCAGCAGGTGCGGGCCTGGGACGTCCTCGACCCGCGGGTGCTGGAAGTCCTGGGCACGGTACCCCGGGAGCGCTTCGTCCCCCCGGCCTACGTCGGGATCGCCTTCGCCGACGCGCCCATCCCGCTCGGGCACGGTGAGCACATGCTGCCGCCCAAGGTCGTCGGCCGGATACTGCAGGCCGTGGCCCCGGGGCGCGGCGAGCGGGCGCTCGAGGTGGGCACCGGTTCCGGCTACCTCACCGCATGCCTCGCCGCGATGTGCGGCGCCGTGCGTTCGATCGAGCGGCAGGCGGACCTCGCCGCCAGGGCCCGCGGCAACCTGGCTGCGGCAGGGGTCGCGAACGTGGAGGTGGTCGAGGCCGACGCCTTCG
>JBIIDW010000441.1:0-3022 GCA_044238215.1 Steroidobacteraceae bacterium | reverse complement strand
GCGCCACGTCGCCGTCCAGGCAGCGCCCGAGGTCCTGTACCGACCAGCCGCGGTCACGCAGGGCCCCGGCCGCTGCGTCCATGGCGTCCCGCAGCGTGCCGAGCACCAGGAACCCGGCATCGCCGGCGAGGGCTCCGCCCGGCTCGCCCGACGCACCAACCGGCGACGATGCGGAGGCCTCCGCCTGAAGGTGGCGCAGCACGCGCAGCGGCCATTCGGCGGTGGCGCCGTAACGAAGCAGCACGGCCAGCGCCTCCCGCGGCGTGGAGGCGTCCGCCACCGTCGGCCCGGAACCTATCGTGGCCGGCGCGTCCCCGGGCACGTCCGAGATCGCCAGCGTGACGAAGCGCGCCGGGGCAAGCCGGGCCGCGAGCCGGCCGCCCTTGATCGCCGAAAGGTGCCGGCGCACGAGGTTCACTTCGTCGATCGGCGCGCCACTTGCGAGCAGGCGCTGCGTCACGCGGAGCGTGTCGTCCAGCACGAGGCCCGGCGCGGGGGCCTCGAGCACCGCCGAGGCACCGCCCGTCAGCAGCACGACGTAGCGATCGTCCGGGGCCGGACGGCCGATGAACTCGAGCAGACGGGCCGCGGCAGCCTCGCTCGCCGCGTCCGGTACCGGATGCCCCCCCTCGACGAGGGCGATCCGGGACAAGGGCAGCAGGTGGCCATGCTTGACGGCCACCAGACCATCATCGAGGTGGTCCCCAAGCGCCTGCTCGAGGCCGCGGGCCAGCGCCGCCGCGGCCTTGCCGGCGCCGATCGCACGCACGCGACCCCGTTCGCCGCGACCGGGGAGCGGCAGCATGACCCGCCGGTCGCCCCGCTCCACACACCACAGGTTGCCGACGAGCCGCGCGTGCCGCGCCAGCAGGGTCTCGCCGTGCACGGCAGCCACGGCCGCACGCCAGGCGGCGACGAGGGCGCCACGCCCCTCGCCGGACCCGGTCAACGGCCCGGCTCCGCCTGCAGGCAGCCCGACCAGATCGCGTCCCATCGCGCCCAGTCCGCCGGCCCGTCACCCGCGTCGAGCACCAGTTCGATCCGGCTGTCGCGCCGCCAGGAACAAGGCGCCTGTTCGACGCGGCCCGCCGCGACCTGGGCGAGCGTCCAGTCGTCGTCGGCGACGCGCGCCACCAGCTTCAGCCGACGCACCGCGGGATCCGCGGCCGCCCGCCGCAGCGCGGCCAGCAGGGCGTCTTCGGAGAATCCGGCCGCCCGCGGCAGCGTCCAACTGGCGCCGACGTGGCCCAACTGCCGAAACGTCCGGCGACGACCGCCAGGGACCACCGCGGGTTCGTCGCTCGACGCGCCGTGATCCTGCCCGTGCGCACGCTCGTGCCCATGAGAGGACCCGTCGGCAGGGCCGCGCGCGGCCGTGGCGGTCAGTCGCGGCGGCGGGCCGCCCGTGGTCTGCCCCAGGGCTTCCGCGGGCAGGTCACCCGACTGAATCGAACCCGCCCAGCGCTTGGGCGGAAAACGCGCGGACGCGAACTGGCCGAACCGGGCCGCCTGTTCCGCGCTCGCGAGGTCGGCCTTGGACAGGACGAGGCTGTCGGCAATGTCGGCAATGGCCCGCGGCAGGCTGCCGGGATCGGCGATCGCCTCCTCGAGGCGCAGCGGATCCAGCAGCCCCACGACGGCCTCGAGCCGCAGCGCACCGCTCGCCTCGTGACCCAGCAGTTCCTCGATGACGCCCGCTGGGTGACCGAGTCCGGAGGGCTCGACGATGATGCGCTCGGGCCGCACCGTGTCGACGAGCTCCTGCAGATTGCGACGGAAATCCATTTCACCGACGCAGCAGAGGCAGCCACCTGGAACGAGCCGCACGTCGAAAGCGCCCCGCGCATGGGCCGCGACGGTGAGCGCGTCGATGCCGGCATCGCTGTACTCGTTCAGCAGCACTACCCAGCGCTCTTCCGGTGGCTTGTTCGCCAGCAGCCGCGAGATCACGGTGGTCTTGCCGCAACCGAGCGGGCCGGTGACCACCCACGCCGGGATGCGCGTCACGGCGCCTCGTGCTCGCCGTCGTGGGTGCGGAGCGCGCCGTAGAGCTCGGGCCGTCGATCGCGAAACACGCCCCAGCCATCGCGGCGCTCGGCGCACTCGGCCAGGTCGACGGTGGCGAGCAGCACGGCGTCGCCCTCCTCGGCCGCCTCGGCGAGCAGTTCGCCGGTCGGTCCGGCGATGAACGACGAACCGTAGAAACGCAGGAACAGCCGCTCGGGATCCTGCTGCGAGCGCTCGACACCCCAGCGGTTCGACGCGACCAGCGGCATCAGGTTCGCGGCGGCATGCCCCTGCTGGGCGCGCTGCCAGTGGGCACGGGAGTCGATCGCCGCAGCCGGTGGCGGCTCGCTGCCGATCGCCGTGGGATACAGCAGGATCTCCGCGCCCTGCAGCGCCATGGCACGCGCCGACTCCGGGAACCACTGGTCCCAGCAGATGCCCACGCCGATCCGCCCGAAACGCGTGTCCCAGACCCGGAAGCCGGTGTCGCCGGGGCTGAAATAGTGCTTTTCCTGGTAGCCCGGACCGTTGGGAATGTGCGACTTGCGATAGACGCCCAGAACCTTGCCGTCGGCGTCGATGATCGCGACGCTGTTGAAGTACGCACGGTTCGCCCGCTCGAAGAAACTCACCGGCAGCACCACGCCGAGTTCGGCTGCCAGCGCGGAGAAGCGGCGCACGGCGCGATTCTCCCGCAGCGGTGTGGCGAGCGCGAAGTGCCGCACGTCCTGCTCGATGCAGAAGTACGGCGTCTCGAAGAGTTCCTGCGGCAGGATCACCTGCGCGCCGGCGCGTGCCGCCTCGCGGACGAGGCGCTCGGCGCTGGCGAGGTTGGCCTCGATGTCCCAGCTGCAGGCAAACTGCGTGGCGGCCAGCGTGACCGGCCGCCGCGGCCGCGCGAAGTGCGCGGGGCGTTCCCGTGAATCCATGCCGCCTCCCCCTGGCTCAGTTGAGCAGGCGCGGATTGTCTCGCGGCGAGGGGCCGGCGGGGAAGATCGCCTGGTCGAGTGCGGTC
>JBIIDW010000440.1:0-3030 GCA_044238215.1 Steroidobacteraceae bacterium | reverse complement strand
GAGCGCGACGCTCCTCCGACTGCCGCCTGAACATCGCGCCGCGCTTTGATGTTCGTTGCATTTGTCGATCGCAACGCTGTCAGGCGAGTGATCAGCCTGCGGCGCGCCAATCGCCGAGAGGTACGACGATATGCCCAGGTCTTCGAAGAAGACGCGGATCAGGATGCGGCCCCTCGCTCACAGGTGCGAAGTGTGAAACTCCCGGGCAGTCATCACGGGAACCCTGGGGCGGAGCGCAAGAAGGTCCGCGTCACCGCTCAAGAGATAGTCGGCTCGACCGGCAACAAAAGTGGCCAGCACGACGTCGTCACGCCGATCGCGCGGCACCCTGGCCTTGACGCCGGTGATGTCGACGAGCTCCGTCATGAAACGCAGCTCGGCAAGGAATCTCTGTAGATCCTCGTCGCACAACGCTATGCGGCGCCTGACCTTGGGGTAGTTGAGCGCTGCGGCCATTTCCGCAAAAAGCGGCACGCTGCTTATCGCGACGAACTGCCCCTCCAGGGCCGACCGGACGATCAACCCGGGAATGCTCGAAGGCAGCATGAGCCCCGAGAGCCAAAGGTTCGTGTCGATCACGACACGCATCAGAGACGTTTCCGGCCTCCTCGGGCGCGGGGCTTGCTACGCGCTGCGTCGACTGCTTCCGCGATCTCAGCCTCGGCGACGGAGGGATCGACGCCGACATAAGCCTGGCCCAGAGCATCAGTAAGCTTTCGAAAGTCGTCCCGCATGCGACGAATGCGTTCGAATAGATCGACATCGACCAGGGCAGCCACCGGCCTGCCGTCCTTCGTGATCAGCACGCTGTCATTCCGGTACTGGACATGATTGAGCAGGTCGCCGAGGTTCTGCCGGGCGGCGACCGCCGTGGACTTCCGGATCATGGGCTACACCATACTGGTCGACATGACCAGCATGATCATACTACCCCGCGCACCGCACCGGAATACGATCCGGGGCAAGTAAGCCCTCAGGAAAACGGCGCGGAGACGGTGACCTGGGCACTGCGCGGCGCGGGTCGCGCGGTGGCGCAGCCGAGGCTGTCGAGGATGATGTCGTCGAGCGAGTAGCGCGGGCTCCAGCCGGTGGCGTCGCGCAGCAGCGTGGTGTCGGGCGTGCGGCGGCCGATGGGCCGGGCGTCGTAGCCGAACACGTCGACCTCGTCGGCGTGCACGGGCGCGCCGTCGGTGCCGGCGAGCTGCAGCACGCGGCGGGCGAGCTCGCGGACGCTGACGTCGCGGTGGTGGCCCACGTTGACCGGCCGGCCGGCGAGGTCCTGCGTGCAGGAGATGGCGTAAAGGGCGCGCGCGGCGTCGAGCACGTGCAGGAAGCTGCGGGTGGCGCGGCCGTCGCCGTGGATCGTGAGCAGCTGGTCGTCGCTGCGGGCGGCGTGGGCGAAGGCGGCCACCACACCGTCGGCGGGCTTCTGCCGCGGCCCGGCGACGTTGAACATGCGCGCCACCCAGGCGGGCACCGCCTGGCGCCGCCAGAGGTCGAGCACCATGGTCTCGATGGCGAGCTGGGCGGCGGCGCGGGCGTGCTGCGCGCCGGCGTCGAGCTGCAGCGCGGAGTCTTCCTTCAGCGGGCGGCTGTATTCGCGGCCGTAGACCGCCGCACTCGAGGCGAACAGCAGCGGCCGGCCGAGGCGGCCGCAGGCGGACACCACCTGCAGGCCCACGCGCAGCAGCGGCTCGGGGTCGCGGGGCACGGCGAGGTGGAAGACGACGTCGGCGGCGGCGACCAGCCGCTCGAAGCGGGGGGCGTACAGCGGCTCGCCCAGCGGAAACTGCTCGAACTCGAACCCCGCCCGCCCCCAGGGCAGGTGGCGGCGCTGGCCGTTGGAGAGGTCGTCGACGCCGATGACCTCGAAGCCCTCGTCGAGCAGCATATCCGTGAGGTGAGAACCGATGAAACCTGCGGCGCCAGTAATGAGCGCCACGCGTGCCCGGCGCGGTGTTCCGTCCATCAAGACCCCGTTGGACTTAATTCCCGACCCGGGCGTGAACGTTACACATAACGCGGCGAATTACGTGCGCAATTTCACAATATCTGGTCAGTACTTTCCTTAATGCGGGAGCCTTGCAAAGGAGTCGCCCCCATCCGTACCATACCGTCCATCGAGACGATCCGTCTCTTTGGGTAATCCAAGAGGTCCTGATGACGGCCGCCGCCCAGCTGATGACCCCTTCCGAAGCCATGGTCGAAACGCTGGCGGCCAACGGCGTCCGGCACGTGTTCGGCATCGTCGGCTCGGCGTTCATGGACGCGCTCGACATCTTTCCCGCCGCCGGCATCCGCTTCGTGCCGGTCGCGCACGAACAGGGCGCGGCGCACATGGCCGACGGCTACGCACGGGTCTCCGGGCGCCACGGCGTCTGCATCGCGCAGAACGGCCCGGGCATCACCAACTTCGTCACCGGCATTGCCGCGGCCTACTGGGCGCACTCCCCCGTCGTGTTCATCACCCCCGAGACCGGCTCGATGACGCTCGGGCTCGGCGGCTTCCAGGAGACCGAGCAGCTGCCGATCTTCTCGAAGATCACCAAGTACCAGGGCCACGTGAACAACCCGGCGCGCATGGCCGAGATCACGGCGCGCTGCTTCGACCGCGCGATGCTCGAGATGGGCCCGGCGCAGCTGAACATCCCGCGCGACTTCTTCTACGGCGACATCCGCACGCGCATCCCCGAGCCGATCCGCATCGGTCGCGGGCCGGGCGACTCGGCCGCGCTCGACGAGGCCGCCGCGCTGCTGGCCGGCGCGCGCTTCCCGGTGATCCTCGCTGGCGGCGGCGTGATCATGTCGGGCGGCCACGCCGAGGCGATCGCGCTGGCCGAGGCGCTCGACGCACCGGTCTGCACGAGCTACCTGCACAATGACGCCTTCCCCGCATCGCACCGTCTGTGGGCGGGCCCGCTCGGCTACCAGGGCTCGAAGGCCGCGATGAAGCTGATCGCGAAGGCCGACGTGGTGCTGGCGCTCGGCACGCGGCTCGGGCCCTTCGGCACGCTGCCGCAGCACGGGCTC